>NZ_JBFUID010000070.1:0-28622 GCF_056402055.1 Pseudomonas sp. P4_C4
CAACAGATCGCAGCCTGCGGCAGCTCCTACAGGTCAGCGGTGTGTTCATAGGGAGTATTGAATGAAAGCCTGGCGTGTCGTTGTGATCGCCTTGTCGTTCCTGCTGCTCAATGGCTGTCTGGTGACCTTCAGGGAGCCGCTGCCCACAAGCGAACCCGCGCCCAAAGGATTGCTCGGCAAATGGACCAGCACCAATGCCTGGGGCGAGCCGCTCAACCTCGAACTGACCCGCATCGGCGACAACCGCTATCAGGCCGTCAGCTACTACCGGGCCAGGCCCAGGGAACGTGAAGCCTATCCGTTTACCCTGTCGCGCCATGGCAATCGCTGGTATCTGTCGGCGAGGGTGCCGGCGCAATTCGGCGGGCATTTCACCATTGGGGGGGTTGAGCTGACCGACAAGCATGAGTTGGTGGTGTACAACCTCGACCTCGACCAGATCAACCAGGCCATGAAGCAAAAAGCCCTGAGCGGTGAAAGCTTCCAGACTAACGACGGCTACGGCGTATTGATCGACAGCAACATGGATCAAGTCGCGGCCTACCTCGACGACCCGGCCAATTCCGATGTGTTCGTCGAAGCGGTGCGCTACCAGCGTCAGGCCAAAGCCAAATAACCGGCACCAACGGGTTTCTACAGGAGTTTCGCGTGGACGATTACCAACAGTCGATACGCATTTTGTCCGATCGCATCGTGTTGGCGCAGACACCGATCCGCGTCCTCGATGCGGTCAAATGGGACGACAACATTCGCAAGGGTTTCCTCAAGGCCAAGGGCAAGGAAATGCCGGCGGTAGACCGCGACTACTACCTCAACCGGCCGCTGGCGTTCGATTCCAGCAAAGTGAAGCTGGAGTTCCAGAACATCGAGCGCGACATTACCCGCCAGCTCGGTCAGTTCAACCCGGTCGGCCAGATCATGCGGCGCATGTGCAAGGAATACCGCATGGTGGTGCGTATGCTCGAAGCGCGTGGCACCGAGGATTTCGGCCTGATTTCCCAGGAGTTGTACGGCGCCGCGTCCGACGCATTCCACGCCGGCGACCCGACGCTGTCTGACCTGGGCATGATGTTGTCCGAATACCTGAACAACATCGACGGCCGTGGCGACCTCAAGGACGAACCGAAGACGTTGACCGCCAAGGACGCCGTCAGCCTGCTGCAACACCGCTTGAACAAGGTGTTCGGCGAGGCCGAGGAAACCATTCGGGTGTTCGAGTCCGACGGCATCGTCGCCGATGCGGCGGCGGGCGCCGACTACATCAAGATCCGCGCCGACGCGATGTTCAACGAGCGCGACGTGCGGGCGCTGGAAGTTCATGAAGGGCTGGTGCATGTCGGCACCACCCTCAACGGCCTGAACCAGCCGATCTGCACCTTCCTCGCCAAGGGCCCGCCCTCGTCGACGGTGACCCAGGAAGGCCTGGCGATCCTGATGGAAATCATAACCTTCGCCTCGTACCCGAGCCGCCTGCGCAAACTGACCAACCGCACCCGCGCCATTCACATGGTGGAGGAGGGCGCGGACTTCCTGCAGGTGTTCGAGTTTTTCCGCGAGCAAGGTTTCGAGATGCCCGAGAGCTACAGCAACGCCAGTCGCGTTTTCCGTGGCTCGGTGCCGACAGGTCTGCCATTTACCAAAGACTTGTCCTACCTCAAGGGCTTCATCATGATTTACAACTACATTCAACTGGCCGTGCGCAAAGGCAAGCTGGAGCAGATACCGCTGTTGTTCTGCGGCAAGACCACCCTGGAAGACATGCGCACCTTGCGCCAGTTGGTGGACGAAGGCCTGGTAGTGCCGCCCAAGTACCTGCCGGAACAGTTCCGCGACATGAATGCGCTGTCGGCGTGGATGTGCTTCTCCAACTTCCTCAACCACCTGAGCCTGGACCGGATCGAGGCGGATTACTCCAATATTTTGTGAGCAACTGGCCCCCCCTGTGGGAGCGAGCTTGCTCGCGATGGCGGCATGACATCCAACATGGATGTTGGCTGAACCACCGCTATCGCGAGCAAGCTCGCTCCCACAGGTTAATCGTTTGCCACAGGATCCAGTTCCAGCCCCATTTCTTGCGAGGTTTCAACGGATGAGAATCCTCGGCATCCTCTGCCTTCTCCTGGCCTTGAACGGTTGCAGCTCACTGCTGTTCTACCCCGAACCCGGCCAGTTGTTCACCCCGGAAAAGGCCGGGCTCGAATACCGCACCGTCACCCTGATCACCGCCGATGGCCTCAAGCTGAATGCATGGTGGCTGCCGGCGAAGCAGGGGGTCGAGGTCAAAGGCACGGTGCTGCACTTGCACGGCAACGGCGGAAACCTGCCCATGCACCTCGGCGGGAGCTTTTGGTTGCCGAAAAATGGTTACCAGGTGTTGCTTGTGGACTATCGCGGTTACGGCTTGTCCGAAGGCGAAGCCAGCCTGCCGGCGATCTATCAGGACATCGATGCGGCCTTCAAATGGCTCGACCAGGCGCCGGAGGTCAAAGGCAAGCCGCTGATCCTGCTCGGCCAGAGCCTCGGTGGCTCGATGGCCGTGCATTATCTGGTTCAGCACCCGGAACGCCAGAAGCAGCTCAAGGCCATCGTCCTCGATGGCGCCCCCGCCAGTTACCGCAGTGTCGGCCGGTATGCGTTGAGCAATTCATGGGTGTTCTGGACGTTCCAGGTGCCACTGTCCTGGCTGGTACCGGACGGTGACAGCGCGATCAACTCCATGGCGCAGCTTAAAGATGTGCCGAAACTGCTCTACCACAGCATCGACGACCCGATCGTGCCTCTTTCCAACGGCATCCGGTTGTATCAAGCTGCGCCGCCGCCGCGGGTGCTGCAACTGACCCGTGGCGGTCATGTGCAGACGTTCGCCAACCCGGTCTGGCGTAAAGTCATGCTGCGTTATCTCGATGACCCGCAGCATTTCAACGGCCTGCGCCGCCTGGGTGAAATCCCCAATTACCCGGCACCCCCGAATTCTGAAGATGAACCACCAGAGAGTCCGCAATGAGTGAAGAACGTAACGCCATCCCGCTGATCATCACCGGTATCTGCAGCATCCTCGGCACCGTCGGTGCCCTGTGGTGGTACGGCTACCTGCACTTCGCCAAGCCCGAGGATGCGTTGCTGCTCAACGAATTCACCATGCTCAAGACCATTCCGGGCGAAGACTACAAAGTCTCTCTGGAACCGGCCGCCCAGGTGGCGCAGTGCATCGATGGCGTGCTGGTGCTGTTCGATATGGATCAGAAAGGCCTGACTGGCGTGCTGGTCGACAGCAAGAAAAAAGCCGTGCGCTGCATGGGGCAGGAGACGCCGCAGAAGCTGGAGCAGTAAACCGGGTCTGTGGCTATCAAAGTACCCCTGTGGGAGCGAGCTTACTCGCGATGGCGGAGTGTCAGACAACACACGTGTTGAATGTCAGGCTGTCATCGCGAGCAAGCTCGCTCCCACATTGGTTTGTGTTGTGGCTGATTATTGGGTGTATGAACTCACCGCCGAACGCGGCATCACCGGCTGATTGTCATTGGAAATGGTCACCTCCACCCGACGGTTCATCGCCCGGCCCGAGGTGCTGCTGTTATCCGCCACCGGATACTCTTTGCCGTAACCCTGGGCGACGATACGCGCCGGATCAACGCCCATCTTCACCAGTGCCACACGCACGGAGCCCGCGCGACGCTCCGACAGCGACTGGTTGTGCGACGCCGTACCGGTGCTGTCGGTATAGCCCTCGACAATCACTTTGCGCTCGGGGTTTTCCTGGAGGTATTGCGCCAGTTTGTTGATGTTCGCCAGGCCGTTGGCTTTCAGCTCGGCCTTGTCGGTGGCGAACAGCACATCCCCGAAGGTCACCAGCGTCCCGCGATCGGTCTGCCTGGCGTTTAGGCTGTCCTTCAACTGTTTGATCTGCTGGTCGCGGGCGTCGAGGCGGGCCTGAGCCCGTTGCGCCGAGGTATCTTTCAGACTGGCCTCGGCGGTGCGCAGGACGATGGTCTGCTTGGCCACTTCGACGCGCTGGTTGGTCAAATAGGCAAGTTGGTCAACCGTGGCCGCGTCCTCCTTGTCCCTGTAGGCCTTATCGGCCTTGTCCAGATAGTCGCTGGCTTCCTTGGTTTCCAGGGCCGCAACCTTGGCTGCTTGCGGATCTGTTTGCAGGCCGGTGTAGTTGGTGCGGGCCTGTTCAAGGTTGGCGTTGGGTGGTGTGGAGCAGGCCGCCAGGACTACGGTGACAGCCAGCAGGGCAGGGATCATCAATTGATCAGGTTTCATGATTTCGTCCTTTTAGTGGAGTGGGAATGCGCAGTGCCGCGCCGCTTACTGAACGGTGCGCTGGCTTTCCTGACGCAATTCCTGGACGCCTTTCTGAGCGTCCTTCACTGATTGTTCGGCCTTCATCGCCTGGGCCTTGCGCTCGGCCACGCGAGCGTCCCACTCGGCCTGTTCGGCGAGCATCCGGGCCTGGTCGTATTTCTTGTCGTGCATGGCGATTTCGGCTTGCTTGAGCTTGTCCTGGGCCGACTTCATTTCCACGGCGGCGAACTCGGTGCCACCGGCGCTCACGGCGTCGTTGACGGCCGATTGGGTGACCGCGTACTGCTCGGTCGGCGGGTTACCGGCGCAGCCGGCCAGGACGAGGCAACTGCCCAGGGCCAACGCCGCCAGTTTGAGGCTTTGCGAACAGGTAAATGAGGGGGTTCCGGTTCGGGTTTTCATGGTCTTCAACTCCATTGGGCCAGCTCCTGAAAAACGTCGAAATCCACCCTGGGCAAGGCGCTGAAACCATCAATTGAGGGGCGTTTTGAAACACTCGTCCCAGGCGTGGTTACTTGGGTTGACCCGAGGCTTTTTTTGAAAGTTCAGAGAAATTGACCCGGCACGGAAAAACCTGTGATCAGATGTGCAGGGCTCTAAATCAAGGTTTTTTGTGACGCAAAGCGATATTCCCGGACCTTGATGGCCCGGGAACAGGTATTTTTTGCAGCTTGGAAAAGTGCAGTCGATCAGTGCTTCTGTTTGTCGTCAGGCACCGACAAATCGTGCAAATGCCGACGTGACAGCGCCAGAAAGCGCGGGGTCGGTCCGATGTCTTCGTACAGTGGATCGCCTTCTTCATCGGTGGCGACCACGGTCGAACCTTTGACGTACGGGAAGCTTCTTTCCAGCTCTTCCAGCGCGGCGCCGATCAGGTCGCCGAGCAGTTCTTCGGGATGCCGCTTGGGGTACATCTCGACGAGCGCGGCCAGCCGTGCGGCAGACTCCACGTCCAGATGAATCGAGTAGCCGGTGTCGGTCAGGCGACCTTTGGCGTTTTCTTCCCAGTGGTGGGCAAGCTCGCGGATTTTCATATTGACCTCATTGCGCTCCCGCTCGTGGCAGGCAGGGTGAGTGTCCGGCATTGGCCGGCGACAGCCATTGTGCGGCTTATCTTCAGACTAGCTTCAACAGGCAAGGTTTACAGTCCCTTCGTCGTCTTGCTTGTAAGAACCCGTCTGGGGCGGCACTCTTTAGGTTCTTAGCCGCCCGGATTTTTGCTGGAGACCTGCTGATGACCGATATTGATGCACGCTTGCGCGAGGACGTTCACCTGCTGGGTGAGCTGTTGGGCAACACCATTCGTGAGCAATATGGCGAGGGTTTTATCGACAAGATCGAGCAGATCCGCAAGGGCGCCAAGGCTGACCGGCGCGGCTCCATGGACGCCGAACTCAGTGCCAGCCTCAACCAATTGACCGAAGACGAATTGCTGCCGGTGGCGCGGGCGTTCAACCAGTTTCTCAACCTGGCCAATATCGCCGAGCAATATCAGTTGATTCACCGCCGCGAGGAATCCCAAGAGGCGCCGTTCGAAGCCCGGGTGCTGCCGGAGTTGCTCGCGCGTCTGCGCGCCGAGGGGCATGGCGCCGACGCGCTGGCCCGGCAACTGGGCCGGCTGGAGATCGAGCTGGTACTCACGGCGCATCCCACCGAAGTAGCACGCCGCACGCTGATCCAGAAGTACGACGCCATCGCTGCGCAATTGGCGGCGCAGGATCACCGTGACCTGACCAGTGCCGAGCGCGAGCAGATCAAGATCACCTTGCAACGCCTGATCGCCGAAGCCTGGCACACCGAAGAAATTCGCCGCACGCGTCCGACGCCGGTGGACGAAGCCAAGTGGGGTTTCGCGGTGATCGAGCATTCGCTGTGGCAGGCCATTCCCAATTATCTGCGCAAGGCCGATCAGGCCCTGCACACCGCCACCGGCCTGCGCTTGCCACTGGAGGCGGCACCGATTCGTTTCGCCTCGTGGATGGGCGGCGACCGCGACGGCAACCCCAACGTGACCGCTGCGGTCACCCGTGAAGTTTTACTCTTGGCGCGTTGGATGGCGGCCGATTTGTACCTTCGGGATGTCGATCGCCTCGCCGCTGAACTGTCGATGCAGCAGGCCAGCGATGAATTGAAGGCCAAGGCGGGTGACAGCGCCGAACCTTACCGGGCCGTGCTCAAACAGCTGCGCGAACGCCTGCGGGCGACGCGCAACTGGGCACACGCCGCCTTGTCGACGTCGATCCCGGCACCGACCGATGTGCTGCAAGACAATCGCGAACTGCTCGATCCGCTGGAGCTTTGCTACCACTCTTTGCACGAGTGCGGCATGGGCGTGATCGCCGACGGGCCGTTGCTCGATTGCCTGCGCCGGGCAGTGACGTTCGGTCTGTTCCTGGTTCGTCTGGATGTGCGCCAGGACTCGTCGCGGCACACCGCGGCAATGACCGAAATCACCGACTACCTTGGTCTGGGAAGCTACGAGGACTGGAGCGAGGAAGAGCGCATCGCCTTTCTGATGCGCGAATTGAGCAATCGTCGTCCCTTGTTGCCGGCGTACTTCAAACCTTCCGCCGACACCGCCGAGGTCTTGGCGACCTGCCGGGAAGTCGCCGCTGCGCCAGAGGCATCCCTCGGTTCCTATGTGATTTCCATGGCCGGTGCGGCTTCCGATGTACTCGCCGTGCAGTTGTTGCTCAAAGAGTCCGGTGTGTTGCGGCCGATGCGCGTGGTGCCGCTGTTTGAAACCCTCGCCGACCTCGACAATGCCGGCCCGGTGATCGAAAAGCTGCTGCTGTTGCCGGGCTATCGCGCGCGCCTGCAAGGGCCGCAGGAAGTGATGATCGGCTACTCCGACTCGGCCAAGGACGCCGGCACCACGGCGGCGGCCTGGGCGCAGTACCGGGCACAGGAGCGTTTGGTGGACATCTGTCGTGCGCAGCAAGTGGAACTGCTGTTGTTCCACGGTCGCGGCGGCACCGTGGGGCGAGGCGGCGGCCCGGCCCATGCGGCGATCCTGTCGCAGCCACCGGGTTCGGTGGCGGGTCGTTTCCGCACCACCGAACAGGGCGAAATGATTCGATTCAAATTCGGCCTGCCGGACATCGCCGAACAGAACCTCAACCTGTACCTGGCCGCCGTGCTGGAGGCGACCTTGCTGCCGCCGCCGCCACCTACGCCCGAGTGGCGCCATTTGATGGACGAACTGGCGGCAGACGGTGTCAGCGCTTACCGCGCCGTGGTGCGGGAAAATCCGCAGTTCGTGGAGTATTTCCGCCAGTCCACGCCGGAACAGGAGCTCGGCCGTTTGCCACTGGGCAGTCGTCCGGCCAAGCGTCGAGCCGGGGGGATCGAAAGCCTGCGGGCGATTCCGTGGATTTTCGGCTGGACCCAAACGCGCCTGATGCTGCCGGCCTGGCTGGGTTGGGAAGCCGCCCTGAGCAAAGCCCTGGAGCGCGGCGAAGGCGAACTGCTGGGGCAGATGCGTGAGCAGTGGCCGTTCTTCCGCACCCGCATCGACATGCTGGAAATGGTCCTGGCCAAGGCCGATGCCGACATTGCCCAGTCCTACGATGAGCGTCTGGTGGAGCCGAATCTGTTGCCATTGGGTGCGCACTTACGCGACCTATTGTCGCAGGCGTGCACCATCGTTCTCGGCCTGACCGGGCAGTCGCAGCTGCTGGCACATAGCCCGGCGACCCTTGAGTTCATCCGCTTGCGCAACACTTACCTCGACCCGCTTCATCTATTGCAGGCCGAGTTGCTGGCCCGTTCAAGAGTGCAGGACGTGGCGCAGGGCAGCCCGGTAGAACAGGCCTTGCTGGTGTCTGTGGCGGGGATTGCCGCCGGTTTGCGTAACACCGGCTAAGATTTTTGCCGTGGGGTCAGGCATCCGGCAGGTGAGCCGGATGCCGCCGTATGACGGGTTGAAAAGTGCTGTCAGGCGACAGTTAATGATGGGGTTGCGACTTGGCAAACTGCGCGCAATGGTCGCAAGAGGCAGCGGTTTCTCCGACTTTTGGCGTCTTGTGTGGGCGCACCCTGCTGTGTATCTTGATCAGCCTTTGGCCGTTTGGGCGGTCACGACCCTATTTTTGAGATTGGCCCCACGAGGCGAATCTGACGTTATCCATATAAAAAATTGAGGAGCACATCGATGCGCGTCATTCTGCTGGGAGCTCCCGGGGCCGGTAAAGGTACTCAGGCTAAGTTCATCACCGAAAAATTCGGCATTCCACAAATCTCCACCGGCGACATGCTGCGTGCAGCGGTCAAGGCCGGCACCGAGTTGGGCATCAAGGCTAAAAGCATCATGGATGCCGGTGGCCTGGTGTCCGATGACCTGATCATCGCACTGGTCAAGGACCGCATCGCCCAGTCCGACTGCGCCAACGGTTTCCTGTTCGACGGCTTCCCGCGCACCATTCCCCAGGCTGAAGCCCTGGTGACTGCCGGCGTCGAGCTCGATGCGGTGGTTGAAATCGCCGTCGAAGACGAAGAAATCGTCCAGCGTATCGCCGGTCGTCGTGTTCACGAGGCCAGCGGCCGCGTGTACCACATCGTCTACAACCCGCCGAAAGTAGCTGGCACAGACGACATCACCGGTGAAGAGCTGGTACAGCGCAAGGACGACACCGAAGAAACCGTGCGTCATCGCCTGTCGGTCTACCACTCCCAGACCAAGCCGCTGGTGGACTTCTACCAGAAACTGTCGGCTGCCAATGGCAAGCCGCAGTACAGCCACATCGAAGGCGTCGGTTCGGTTGAAGCGATCACCGCCAAGGTGCTTGCGGCCCTGAGCTGAAAAGTCTGATCTGCTACATCATCCACGGCCCGCTTGCGGGCCGTAGTTGTTTATACTGACGCACTTTTTCTGACCTCTCTTGTGGATACATCGATGAGCACCTTGCTGGCCCTGGACACCGCGACTGAAGCTTGCTCCGTTGCCTTGCTGCATGACGGCAAGGTCACGAGCCATTACGAGGTGATCCCGCGCCTGCACGCGCAGAAGCTGTTGCCGATGATCAAGCAGTTGCTGGCCGATGCTGGCACCACCCTGCAAGCGGTCGATGCCATCGCGTTTGGCCGTGGCCCGGGCGCTTTCACCGGCGTGCGCATTGCCATCGGCGTGGTGCAAGGCCTGGCGTTTGCCCTGGATCGCCCGGTGTTGCCGGTGTCGAACCTGGCCGTGCTGGCGCAACGTGCATTGCGCGAACACGGCGCCACTCAGGTCGCCGCCGCCATCGATGCGCGCATGGATGAAGTGTATTGGGGTTGCTACCGCGAAACGGCCGGGGAAATGCGCCTGGTGGGTGCGGAAGCGGTACTGCCGCCGGAGTCCGCTGGATTGCCGGCCGATGCCAGCGGCGAGTGGTTCGGTGCAGGCACCGGATGGGGCTATGGCGAGCGTATCGCCGTCAGCCTGAGCGGGCAGGACGCGGGCATGTTGCCCCACGCCGAAGACCTGCTGACCCTGGCGCGATTTGCCTGGGAGCGCGGCGAGGCGATCGTGGCTGATGAGGCGCAGCCGGTTTATCTGCGCGATAAAGTGGCGACGCCTAAAGCTCGATAATTTGCTGGACCGGGCTGGTCCAATCGCGAGCAAGCTCGCTCCCACAGGTTCTGCGCAAATCCCTGTGGGAGCGAGCTTGCTCGCGATGCGATCTACCGGTTTTCACCAATCGTGATTTTCTAACCCCGGCTTTTAAACCTTTTGCCTTTTATGTGTTCTAGTTATCACTCGGCGGTTTGCGATGTGGGAAATGCGCCACTAAACTGCCATCACTGATTCCGAGTATGCACGCATGCGTATAGACGGCGCCTCCTCTCAGTCCTACCCCATCAAGCGCAAACCTCGCCAAGGCCGCGTGGTGGAAGACGACGCCATTGATATCGAAGGCGAGCTGGAATTCCCGACTGAAGAGCAAGTGGCTGCCCGCGCTGCCAAAGCCTCTGCGCAAAAACTGAGCAATCTCCCCGCCCGTCAGCAAGATCTGATTTACCACCGTGCCATGAGCAAAAGCGTGGCGACAGCCCTGGCCAGCTACCTGAGCACCGCCGGTTTCGTCGATTGGGAAGCGGATGTCCTGGGTCTCGACCTGTACATCTGATGTTGCTGCCGTATTACCTCGGTTGTCCTTCCTGGAGCGAGAACGCCTGGCGCGACTACCTGTATCCGCCGGACGCCAAACCTGCCAATTTTCTTGATCTCTATTCCCAGGTTTTCAATGCCGTGGAAGGCAACACGACCTTCTATGCGAGCCCGGCTGCCAGCACCGTGCAGCGTTGGGCCGAGACCATGCCCGAACACTTTCGCTTTACCGCCAAGTTTCCCGGCGAGATCAGCCACGGTGGAGACCTGCGCGAGCAGTTGACCGCCGCCGAAACCTTCGTGCAATTGCTCAGCCCTCTCGGTGAGCGGGTGTCGCCACTGTGGTTGCAGTTGTCGAAAAGCTTCACGCCCCAACGATTGCCCGAACTGGCCGGATTTATTGATGCCCTGCAGCGGCCGCTGGCCGTGGAAGTGCGGCATGACGAGTTTTTCGCCAAGGGTGACAGCGAGCGAATGCTCAATCGTCTGCTGCTGGATCGCGGAGTCGAACGCATCTGTCTCGATCCCCGTGCGCTGTTCAGTTGCACCTCGACCGAGCCCTCGGTGCTCCACGCCCAATCGAAGAAACCCCGTGTACCGCCGCGTCCGGCGGCATTCACGCAATTCCCGCAGGTGCGTTTTATCGGCCATCCGACGCTTGAGGCCAACGATACGTTCCTGGAACCCTGGGTCGAAAAAATCGCGGTGTGGATCGAAGAAGGCCGCACGCCGTATATCTTCCTGCACACGGCCGACAACCTGCTGGCCGCGAAGCTGGCGCAGCGCTTTCACGCCAGGCTGATGCTGCGTTTGCCTGGCTTGCCGGCGCTGCCTGAGCTATACAGAGAACCCGCCATCGAGCAACTTGGCCTGCTCTGAGGCGGATTCTTTCCCCCTTAAGGAGCCTGCCCAATGGATGCGCAAACCCTTCGAGCCCAGGCGTTCAAAGCCCTTCATGAGCGCCCCGGCGCATTTG
Organism: Pseudomonas sp. P4_C4; assembly: GCF_056402055.1. Classification (NCBI taxonomy): domain Bacteria; kingdom Pseudomonadati; phylum Pseudomonadota; class Gammaproteobacteria; order Pseudomonadales; family Pseudomonadaceae; genus Pseudomonas; species Pseudomonas sp. P4_C4. Next base: position 11,373 of record NZ_JBFUID010000070.1, read on the forward strand.
TGATTCCCAATCCGTGGGATGCCGGTTCGGCGAAAATACTCGCTAGCCTCGGCTTCCAGGCGCTGGCGACCACCAGTGCCGGTTATGCCTTTTCCCAGGGCCGTGCCGATGGCGGATTGACCCTCGACGACACCCTGATGAACGTTCAGGCGATTGTCACCGCCACCGACCTGCCGGTTGCCGTGGACCTGGAAAACGGCTTTGCCGACAACCCGGCCGACTGCGCGAAAAGTATCTTGCGCGCGGCAGAGGCCGGAGCCGTCGGTGGCTCGATCGAAGATGCCACCGGCCGCGAAGAAGGCCCGATCTACTGTTTCGAACATGCTGTGGCGCGAATCGAGGCCTCTGTCGCCGCCGCTCGCAGTTTACCGTTTCCCTTCACATTGACCGCCCGGGCGGAAAACTTCCTGCACGGCAATCCCGATCTGGCCGACACCATCCGCCGCTTGCAGGCATTCGCCGAGGCCGGTGCCGACGTGCTCTACGCGCCTGGCTTGCGCAGCGCCGAGGACGTGCTGGCGGTGGTGCGCGCCGTGGCGCCAAAACCGGTGAATGTGTTGATGTCAGGTGGCTTGAAGCTGACGGTGGCGCAGTTGGGTGAGATGGGCGTCAAACGCATCAGCGTCGGTTCGGCGCTGGCATTGGCGGCCTATGGTGAATTCTTCCGCGCCGCCGAAGAAATCCAGACGTCAGGCACGTTTGGTTTCACGTCCCGGTCGATGCCGTATCAGAAGGCCAATCAGTTCTTTAAAGGCTGAGGGATGGAGAAGGAGGCGCGGCTGAGGATCAGGCGGCGATACGCAGGTTCTGCAGGATGATTGGACGGGCCCAGCCATTATCGAAATCGAGTTGTTTCTGCTGCTCCACCCGTTCTTCCGGTGAGAACGGCGGGAATGGCTTGTCGAGCAGGTCGAGTTCGAATTCGGCGATGGGCAGGTGCAGCGGACGCGGTTGCGGGGCAGGGCCTGCTTCGTATACCGGTTGACCGGCTTTCAGCACGATCGGGCGAACCCAGCCGCTTTCGAAGTCTTGCTGTTTTTGCTGGGCGACGATTTCATCCGTCGGGAACGGTGGGCGTGGTTTGTCTGCCAGGTCCATTTCGAATTCGGCAATCGGCAGGAACAGTGGCTCGGGCGGGCGGATTACATTGTCTTTCACCTCGCATTCGCGCTGGGACACGATGTGCTCCAGCAGCTCGCTGCCGACGGTCGGTTCGACAGGGCTTTCGAGATCGACCGGTGGAAAGTTCAGCGATTGCGGCAGCACTTCACCCGACTGTTCAGCCAGCGCCCGGGCAAAGAAATCCTGCCAAATGTGGCTGACGCCGCTCAGTGCCTGGGTGTTTCGCAGATTGTAATCGCCGTAGGGCGAGATAAAACCTGTGATTGTGGGTTGAATGTCTGACATTTCTCTCGGTCGACGCTCAGCTCTGGCAAAATGCTCGATAGTTTTGTTATCGGCCGTTTTTGCCGATCATTAATTTTTTGAGCGTGTTTTCCGATGATTGATCAACCTGCGGCCTGCCGCATCCATGTCCAGGCCCTCGACGCGGCTTTCCAGCCACAAGCCGAGCAATGGGCCGAGCGCCTGGGCCTGCCGATGCAAGTGGCGGACGGCGAATTTGCCTTGCAGGTGGGCGACCAGGGTTTGCAGTTGCAACAGCTGGGGCCGGATGCGCCGGGGCCGGTGCGGGTGGACTTCGTCGAAGGCGGTGCGGCCCATCGTCGGTTGTACGGCGGCGGCAGCGGGCAGATGATCGCCAAGGCTGTTGGCATCGCTCAAGGCGTGCGTCCGCGGGTGCTGGATGCCACGGCGGGGCTGGGCAAGGACGCGTTCGTGCTGGCCAGCCTCGGTTGCGAGATGAGCCTGATCGAGCGTCAACCGCTGATTGGTGCCTTGCTGGAAGACGGTCTGGCCCGTGGCGCGGAAGATTTCGACGTGGCGCCGATCGTGGCGCGCATGCGCTTGCTCAAGGGCAACTCGATCGAAGTGATGCGCAACTGGGAAGGCGAGCCGCCGCAGGTGATCTATCTCGACCCGATGTTCCCGCATCGTGAGAAAACTGCGCTGGTGAAGAAGGAAATGCGCCTGTTCCGGCCGCTGGTGGGTGATGACCCGGATGCGCCGGCATTGCTCGAAGCCGCCTTGGCCCTGGCCAGCCACCGGGTGGTGGTCAAGCGCCCGCGCAAGGCGCCGTGCATCGACGGGCCGAAGCCAAGCCACGCGCTGGATGGCAAGTCCAGTCGGTATGACATCTATCCGAAGAAGGCGCTCAAGCCGTAGACCGAGTTGCTCCCATCGCGAGCAGGCTCRCTCCTACAGGGATCTGCGGTGTTGCATAGAGCCAGTGTAGGAGCGAGCCTGCTCGCGATGGCGTCAGCCCGGTTACCAACAATCCATCAGGCTCACTCAGGCCGATAAGCCCGCATAAACAACCCCACCACCTCCCGCACATGGCTCTCCGCCGCCTCGCCAACCAGAGGCTCGCCGCAGCCATACAGCAAACGGAAATTCCCCGCGCCCTTGAGCAGGCAGAAGAAGTGTTCGGCCGCATTGTGCGGTTTGTCGATGGTCAGCACGCCACTTTCATCGATCTTGCTCAGCAGGCGTTCCATGCCATGCAGCATGCGCTCCGGCCCGGCTTCGAAGAATATCTGCGACAGCTTTGGGTCCTGGCTGCCCAGGGTCATCATCAAGCGGTGCAGGTTCACTGATTCATCACTGTTGATCAGTTGATGAAAACCGCGCGCGATGTTCAGCAGCACGGTTTCCACCGCCACACCTTCCGGTAATTCGAAGAACAGTGGTGGCAACTGCTCCTCGCACTTGGCCATCACGGCGGCGGAGAACAGCGTCTCCTTGTCGTTGAAGTGGCTATAGACCGTCAGCTTCGACACACCGGCCTCGGCTGCGACGGCATCCATGCTGGTATTGGCATAACCCTTACTCAGAAACAGCGCTTTGGCCGCATCGAGAATTGCCTGGCGCTTGACCAAATCCTTGGGTCTGCCTGGGCCATTGGGTGCTGAAAGATTGTTTGGCATATTCGTTTTTATTACTGGACTGGTGAGTTTGCTATTAATAACATACTGCTCAGTATAATTATTCAAAGCACCATTAGCGAAAGGTCCTTCACCATGTTCCGCTATGCCTTGTCCCTCGCGTTGCCAGTCACCCTGGCTTTTTTATTGTCTGCGTGTGGTCACGAAGAGGCACCGCCAGTCAGCGTGCGCCCGGCCATGGTGGTCCAGCCAGAGCCTTCGGCGCAGGCCATGGAAAGCTATCCCGGTGAAGTTCGCGCGCGGTATGAGCCGGACTTGGCGTTCCGTATCGGCGGTAAAGTCAGCCGACGACTGGTCGAGGAGGGGCAGCGGGTCAAGGCCGATCAACCCTTGGCGGAGCTCGACCCTCAGGACGTGCGCCTGCAACTGGAGGCCACCCGGGCCCAGGTCGCCGCCGCTGAAGCCAATCTGAACCTGGTGCGTTCCGAGCGTGATCGCTACAAGACCCTGATGGAACGCCAACTGGTCAGCCGCTCGCAGTACGACAACGCCGAAAACCTCTACCGCTCCGGCGAAGCGCGCCTCAAGCAAATCAAAGCCAAATTCAACGTTTCCAATAACCAGGCCAGCTACGCCGTGTTGCGTGCGCCGCAGGACGGCGTCGTGGCCAAGCGTCTGGTGGAGGTCGGGCAAGTCGTGGCCGCCGGGCAAACGGTGTTCACACTGGCGACCGATGGTGAGCGCGAAGTGTTGATCAGCCTGCCGGAGCAGAACTTCGGCCGCTTCAAGGTCGGTGAACCGGTCTCGGTAGAGCTCTGGACCCAGCCCGACCAGCGTTTCGAAGGGCGTATCCGTGAGCTGTCCCCAGCGGCCGATCCAAAGTCCCGCACGTTCGCGGCGCGCATCGCCTTCGCATCCGGCAAGGTTCCGGTGGAACTGGGGCAGAGCGCCCGGGTGTTCGTGCAGGCCGCCGACGTGGTCCCTCTGTCCGTTCCGCTGTCTGCGCTGACTGCAGAAAACGGCGTGACCTATGTCTGGGTCGTCAGTGCCAACAACACCTTGAAGAGAACCCCGGTGCGAATCGGTGCCTTTGGCGAGAAAACCGTACCGGTGCTTGAAGGGCTCAACGCCAGCGACTGGGTGGTGGCCGCCGGTGTCCATGTGCTTCTCGAAGGGCAGCAGGTGCGCCCGGTGGATCGCTCCAATCGCGTGGTCAATCTGGCGGACAAGGAGTAAGCCCCGATGCGCTTCAACGTTTCCGAGTGGGCGCTGCGTAATCGCCAGATCGTCCTGTTCCTGATGCTGTTGCTGGCCATTGTCGGCGCACTTTCCTACACCAAGCTCGGCCAGAGCGAGGACCCGCCGTTCACCTTCAAGGCCATGGTGATTCGCACCAACTGGCCGGGAGCGACCGCCGAGGAAGTCTCGCGCCAGGTCACCGAACGCATCGAAAAGAAACTGATGGAAACCGGCGAGTACGAGCGCATCGTGTCGTTCTCCCGTCCAGGCGAATCACAAGTCACCTTCATCGCTCGCGACTCCATGCATTCGGTGGAGATCCCGGACCTCTGGTATCAGGTGCGCAAGAAGATCAGCGACATCCGTCATACCCTGCCGCCGGGGATTCAGGGGCCGTTCTTCAACGATGAATTCGGCACCACTTTCGGCAATATCTACGCCCTGACCGGCGCGGGGTTCGACTACGCCGTGCTCAAGGATTATGCCGACCGCATCCAGATCCAGCTGCAGCGGGTCAAGGATGTGGGCAAGGTCGAACTGCTGGGGTTGCAGGACGAGAAAGTCTGGATCGAACTCTCCAACGTCAAGCTCGCCACCCTCGGCTTGCCGCTGGCGGCCGTCCAGCAGGCCCTTGAAGAACAGAACGCGATGTCCACGGCGGGTTTCTTCGAAACCAGCAGCGAGCGCTTGCAGCTACGGGTGACGGGGAATTTTCAGACGGTCGACGAGATCAAGAACTTCCCGATCCGCGTCGGTGATCGCACCTTCCGCATCTCCGACGTGGCCGACGTGCGCCGTGGTTTCAATGATCCACCGGCACCGCGCATGCGCTTCATGGCGCAAGACGCCATTGGCCTGGCGGTGGCGATGAAGGATGGCGGTGACATTCTGGTGCTGGGCAAGGCGCTGGAAGTCGAGTTCGCCCGCATCCAGAAAAACCTCCCGGCCGGTATGGAGTTGCGCAAAGTCTCCGACCAACCGGCCGCGGTGAAAACCGGTGTCGGCGAGTTCGTGCAAGTACTGGTCGAGGCGCTGGCCATTGTGTTGCTGGTGAGCTTCTTCTCCCTGGGTGTGCGCACCGGCATGGTGGTGGCCCTGGCGATTCCGCTGGTGCTGGCGATGACGTTCGCGTGCATGTATTACCTGGGCATCGGCTTGCACAAGATCTCCCTTGGCGCGCTGGTGCTGGCCCTGGGTTTGCTGGTGGACGACGCGATCATCGCCGTGGAAATGATGGCGATCAAAATGGAGCAGGGTTTCGACCGGGTCAAAGCAGCGAGTTATGCCTGGACCAGTACCGCGTTCCCGATGCTCACCGGTACGCTGATCACTGCGGCCGGTTTCCTGCCGATCGCCACGGCGCAATCGGGCACGGGCGAATACACCCGTTCGATCTTCGAGGTGGTCACCATCGCGCTGTTGGCGTCGTGGGTGGCCGCCGTGGTTTTCGTGCCGTATCTGGGGGAAAAACTCCTGCCGGACCTGGCGAAGATTCACGCCGCCAAACACGGTACCGGTCAGCCCGATCCGTATGGCACACCGTTTTATCAGCGCGTCCGGCGTCTGGTGGAGTGGTGCGTACGCTGGCGCAAAACCGTGATCCTGGCGACCGTGCTGTTGTTCATCGCCTCCATCGTGCTGTTCAAGTTTGTGCCGCAGCAGTTCTTCCCGGCATCGGGTCGCCTGGAGTTGATGGTCGACCTGAAACTGGCCGAAGGCGCTTCGCTGAGCAATACCGCCGACGAGGTCAAACGCCTCGAGGCGCTGCTCAAGGACAAGGCGGGGATCGACAATTACGTGGCCTACGTCGGTACCGGTTCGCCGCGTTTTTACCTGCCGCTGGATCAGCAACTGCCGGCGGCGAGCTTCGCCCAGTTTGTCGTCCTGGCAAAAAACATCGAGGAACGCGAGGCCCTGCGCATCTGGTTGATCGCCACGCTCAATGAACAATTCCCGGCCTTGCGCTCGCGGGTCACGCGTCTGGAAAACGGTCCGCCGGTTGGTTACCCGGTGCAGTTCCGCGTGACCGGGGAGCACATCGAGGAGGTGCGGGCGCTGGCGCGCAAAGTCGCGGCCAAGGTGCGCGAGAACCCGCATGTGGTCAACGTCCACCTGGACTGGGAAGAACCGAGCAAGGTGGTGTACCTGAACATCGATCAGGACCGCGCGCGGGCGCTGGGCGTGAGCACGGCGAACCTGTCGAGGTTCCTGCAAAGCTCCCTGACCGGTTCCAGCGTCAGCCAGTACCGCGAAGACAACGAGTTGATCGAGATCCTGCTGCGCGGCACCTTGCATGAGCGCACCGAACTGTCGTTGCTGCCGAGCCTGGCGGTACCGACCGATAACGGTCGCAGCGTCGCGCTGTCGCAGATCGCGACCTTGGAGTACGGCTTCGAAGAGGGCATCATCTGGCACCGCAATCGCCTGCCCAACGTGACGGTTCGCGCCGACATCTATGACAAGGAGCAACCGGCGACGCTGGTGCAGCAGATCATGCCGACCCTCGATCCGATCCGCGCCGAACTGCCCGACGGCTACTTGCTGGATGTCGGCGGCACGGTGGAGGACTCCGCGCGCGGACAGAATTCGGTGAAAGCCGGCGTGCCGTTATTCATCGTGGTGGTGTTGACCTTGCTGATGCTGCAACTGCGAAGTTTCTCGCGTACGGCGATGGTGTTTCTGACGGCACCGCTGGGGCTAATTGGTGTCACGCTGTTCTTGCTGGTGTTCCGCCAGCCGTTTGGTTTCGTGGCTATGCTGGGGACCATCGCGTTGTCCGGGATGATCATGCGTAACTCGGTGATTCTGGTGGATCAGATCGAGCAGGATATCGCCGCCGGGCTCAAGCCTTGGCAGGCGATCATCGAGGCGACGGTGCGGCGGTTCCGGCCGATTGTGTTGACGGCGCTGGCGGCGGTGCTGGCGATGATTCCTTTGTCGCGCAGTGTGTTTTTCGGGCCGATGGCGGTGGCGATCATGGGGGGGTTGATCGTTGCCACTGCGTTGACGCTTTTGTTTTTGCCTGCCCTTTATGCCGCTTGGTTTCGGGTTCGCAAAGAGTCGGTTTGAGGGTCTGACCTTGGCGGCCTTCGGGCCGACCAGATTCTTGGGTGATTGAGTACATATCCGTTTCTGCGGTAACGGCCACTTATGGTTTCGCCCTTACGGCGACTCACTTTTTTTAACAAGCGCCTCAAAAAAAGTAAGCAAAAAAAGCGCTCGCCCCGAACGTCCAGCCCCTCGCTTAGGCTCGGGGTTCCTTCGCTCCGGCATTCATCCGGGGGCATTGCCCTCCGGTCGGCTTCGCTTCGACCTACATGCAATGAGTTCGACTGCGTCGAACGGCGCTGCGCGCCAGTCCCCGGATGAACACCTCCACTCAGCCTTCCGAGGGGGCGGGCAGATCAAAAGCAGCCGAGGCGGCCTACCGGCCGACCTGTTTATTTCTTTCGTACGCATTTCAAACTGTGGGAGCGAGCCTGCTCGCGAAGGCGGCCTGATAGCCGACCTTTTTCTACCGAATGTACTCGGTCAAATTGTGGGAGCTGGCTTGCCTGCGAAGGCGGCCTGACAGCCGACCTGTTTCTACCGAATGTACTCGGTCAAATTGTGGGAGCTGGCTTGCCTGCGATGGCGGCCTGCCAGCCGACCAATCCCTCACAGATGTACCCGATCCAATTGTAGGAGCGAGCCTGCTCGCGATGACGGCTTATCAGTCAAAAGTGTTTATCGCCCAATCAAACATTCAGACCATTCCCACAAGACTTTCAGCTTGCCCGTCGGAAGCACGATCTCTAGCCTTTTCCCGTCGCTGCCAATTCAGCGGCCGGGACTGCAAGCCCGCGAATAGTCGTTAGGCGCCTACTTTGGGAGCTTCGCAAAATGATCAAAGACAGTCCTGAATACTCTGCCTCCGAATCCGAAAAGCAAACGAGAACTTCATACCGCCCCTGCCCAATTTTCACCATCCGCCCAGGCGTCAATTCCGAAACCCTCCTTGTCCACGCCTACGAAACCCTTGCCTCAGCCAATGTAATGGCAACCGAACTGTCGTCCATCCTGACCGGCCCAACCTGCAATCTGGTGCTCGGTATTCAGCAGATGATTGTCCTGGCGCAGCTATCAGTGAATCGCGTCCTCGATCAGCTGGATCCGCAGCAATAGCAAAAGGAAAAAGCCCGCTGAGCCTGTACCGGCCAGCGGGCATTCATTGTTCCTACATTGATCTCGGACCCGTCTGATATTGAGGCTAAAAAGCTCAGGTGTTGTACTCAGAGCCCGGTTTCACGCATGTTTGAGACAGCGCCATGAAAAATCCACCCACATTGAGAGGGCKGTCCGATCCGGTGTTTGATCGGCTGTTGCGATCACCCCACAAGGAACGCCTTTCGCAATACCTCGCCTTGCTCAAGCCCCTGGACGATCAGGGGCGTTACCTGCCATTCGATTCATTGCGCTACCGCTGGGCCCCTGGGCTGGATTCAAACCTGTGCTGGGCCTTGGTCAAGAAAGCGCGGACTGCACAGTATTCGAGCCTTTTGCCATTGGGTGAACCAGCGTGCTGGCTGAAATTCATGCTGACGCCGCAGGCGCAAAAAGCCATTTCCGTAGTGGATCGTCAGGCGACAACCGCAGTGCTGGAATACATGACCGGCCAGATTGGCGAGCGCGCTCATTTCAGCTATTTGCTCAATGATCTGATCGAAGACGAGGCCATCAGCAGCAGCCAGCTCGAAGGTGCGGCCACCACGACGCGGGTGGCCAAGGACATGCTTAAGCGTCATCGCTCGCCGCGCACGCCGGATGAGCGAATGGTCATCGGTAACTTCAAGATGATGAACTTCGCCTGGGAGCAGCGTTACGAGCCACTGAGCGTTGAGCTGATTGCAGCCATGCATCGAGTTGGCGTCGAGGGTATCGACGATTCGCGGTACTCGCCTGGAGCATTCAGGACCAACGATGACGTCGTAGTCCAGGATGGCCAGGGCAACACCGTGCATTCGCCACCGCCTGCAACAGGGCTCGTGTCACGTTTTCAGGTGCTGGCCAAGTGGATCAACCAACCTCACAACAACCCTCATCAAGCGGACTACCTTCATCCATTGATCAAAGCCATCGCGCTGCATTTTGTCTTGGGTTACGAGCATCCTTTTCGCGACGGCAACGGTCGGGTAGCGCGCGCGTTGTTTTACTGGTTCATGTTCAAAAATGACTTCTCGGCGTTTCGCTACATCGCCATCAGTGTTTTGTTGCGCAATGCGCCATTGAAGTACGGGTGGTCGTATTTGAATACCGAGGCGGATGACCTGGATCTGACGTACTTCATCGATTTCCAGTGTTCGGTGGTGTTGCGGGCTGTAGGCAGTTTTACCGGGGTGTATCGGAAAAATCTGGACGATGCGCAGTAATTTGATTGCTGGTTGCGTGAAAGTGGTTTTCTCGACCAGCTCACCGAGAAACAGCGGGCGTTGTTTCAAGTGGCCAGGAGCGGAATGGCCAAGGAGTTCACGGCGGTCAATGTGAAGGAGAATCTGGGTTGTTCCTACAACACGGCGTCAGCCACGCTAAATGGGCTGGTCGCGTTGAAGTTGTTCGAGAAACGCAAGATTGGGCGGGAGTGGGTGTTCTTTCTAAGACCCGTATCAGCGGCCTGAACCTTTGTGGGAGCAAGCCTGCTCCCACAGGTTTTGTGTCGCGGCTCAGAGCGTACCAAACACCTTCTTCGCCAAACTGGTCGCCGCAGCCGCCGGGTTCTGGCGGATGGTTTCTTCCTGTTTGCCGATCATTTCGAACAAGCCATTCAAGGCCTGCTCGGTGACGTAGTTTTCGACGTTGGCGTTTTTCGCATCCACTACGCCCATGGTCGCCGCTTGCCCGGCAAATGAGTTGTACTGTTGGGCCAGGCCAACCTTGTCGGTGGCTTGCTTGACGATGGGCAAGAACTTGGCGCGGATCTGTTCGCGGCTGGTCTTGTTCAGGTATTGGGTGGCCGAGTCGTTGCCGCCGCTGAGGATGCCTTTGGCGTCTTCAACGGTCATTTTTTTCACGGCATCGACAAGGATTGGCTGGGCCTGGGTGACGGCAGTTTCGGCTGCCTTGTTCATGCTGGCTTCCAGCTCATCGACCTGATCGCCCATGCCGAACTGTTTCATTTTGCTGGCGACCTTGCCCAGTTTGCCCGGCAGTTCGATTTTCACGTCCGGGTTGTTGCTGAAGCCGCCCGGGGTGCCGAGCTGTTTTACGGCCAGTTGAGCACCTTGGGTCAGTGCGTCCTTGAGCCCGCCGGTGGCGTCTTTTTGCGACAGGTCGCTGAGGGACAGCGCCAGGGCGCTGGCGGAGATCATCAAGCCTGCGCACAGGCCGGCAAAGCGGAGGGTAGGGTGGAGCATGGCAGCTTCCTTGTTCAAAAATGAGAATTAGCGAACAGCGTCGACGCGGATTTTCAGCGGTTGCGGGTCTTTGCCATCAAGCTGCACGGCATGGTTTTCGGTGGTGATGAACATCAGCTTGCCGTCGACTTCGATGCGCGCGCTGACCGAGTAGCGATGGCCTGGTTTGACCTGCGCCGGATCGTAACTCAGATGAAACGGCAGTGGCACCTGGCCTTTGACTTGACCTTTCTGTTCGTCGAGGACAGTGGCCGGTGCGTCGGCCAGGGACACGTCCTGCAAGCTTACGCTCAGGGTGGCGGTGGGCGGCAGGGCGCTGCGTTGCAGGTAAAAGACTTCGCCGTCGAGGCTGGCTTTCGGGGCAGATTGCATGGATTGGCAGGCGCCGAGCAAAACCGTAAGCCCGAGGAGAGAGAGTTTTTTCATGAAGCGGATCCTTGTCGTGGCGCCTGAAGAAAACCGGCGCCAACGACAATTTAGCGGATTTTGCCGGCGATAGCCCCGGTAACATTTTGCAATATGGTGCCAGGGATTTCGCCCAACTTGCCTCGGGGCGTTCTCAGACGCGGCTGACCAGCACTTCCTGCCCCTTCACATAATCGACACCCAATTCCACCCGGTGTTGTTGAGTGGTGGTGAAGATCAGACGGTCTTCGTGGGTGATGCTCGCGCTGATTGCATAGGTATGGTCGGGCAGGACATCGGCAAGCTTGTACGTCAGGTTGAAGTTCAGCCCGACATTTTCTGCATTGGGAGTGATCTGTACGGTCAGTTCCTTCGCGGCGACATCTTGCAGGCTGACATCCAGCAGGCGGACATGAAGCGTTGAGTTGGGCAGCAGTCCAATCTTTTCGAGATAATGTACTTTGCCACCAATGGTCTTTACGGATTCGTTGCTCATATTGATTTCCTTATCGATTGATCGTCGGTATTGACGAGCGCCCAGCATAGGTTCGAGGCAGCGATTTCTATGTAGGGGAATTCCTGCAAGCAGGGGCGAAGAGGGCGTGGCATGAGTCAGAAGCGTCCTTGCGTCAGCCATTAACCTGCGTGCAGTGATCCGATGAAATCAGAGCGGTGTTACCAACTCCGCCGCATCTTCACTACGATGCAACGCCACCTGCCGAATCGACAAGCGAATCTCCGCCGGCAACACCCGTTTGGCCGCGCCTTCGGCCAGTTCGCCAAGCAGTTCGTGATAACTCAACTTGCCGGCCTCGTCGCGCTTGAGCACGTCGAGGTCGAGCATGGTCTGGATGAAGTGGCGGAACAGGCTCTTGTCGAAGAATTCCGGGGCGTTCAGGCCATGCAGGATCGACAGGCGCTGGGCCATGACCGTGCACAGGTCTTCCAGTTCTTCGGCGCTGATGCTGTTCTGGCCACTGTTGAGCAGCAGGGAGACGGTCATGTAGAAGCGTTGCAGGGTCTGGGCGATGCTTTTCGACAGCAGCGTGAGCAGTACGAAATGCCGCGAGCTTGGCGCCGGGCGCAGGTACACATCGTTCTCGAAGCGCAGCAGGCCTTGTTCGACGAAGGCTTCCAGCCATTGATCGATCACCTCATCCAGTTCGTCCAGCGACCAGCGAATGAACAGCTCCGCTTGCAGGTACGGGTACAGCGCACGGGTGTAGCGCAGGATCTGTTCGCGGCTCATGCGCGAGGCGCTCTGGAAGAAGCTCGCCAGCAGTGCCGGCAGGGCGAAGATGTGCAGCACGTTGTTGCGGTAGTAGGTCATCAGGACGGCGTTCTGCTCATCCAGATACAGGATTTTGCCCAACGCATCGCTCTGCTCCGAGAGCAGGTCCATGTCCTTCACGTGCTCGATCAGCGCCCGGCCATCGCCTTCTGGCAAGGTGGTGTGCGGCGAATAGGGGACCTTGCGCAGCAGCGCCAGGTACAGGTCGAGCACCCGCGCCATGGCCCGGTCGTCCAGGGCCAGGCGGCTGGTGGACAGCAACGCCAGTGCCACCAGGTTGACCGGGTTGATCGCCGCCGCTTCGTTCAAATGCCGGGCGACTTTCTCACCGAGGCGGTTGGTGGTTTCGTTGAGCCAGGCGGGTCTGAACTGCGGGCCGAGTTCTTGTTGGCGCCAGTCCGGCTGCTCGCCGTCGAGGAATTGCGCCAGCTTGATCGGCTCGCCGAAGTTCACCGCCACCTGGCCGAAGCGCTGTTTGAGCGCGCCGATGACTTTGAAAATATCGAAGATCGACTCTTTCTTCTTGGCCGCACCGCGCAACTCGCCAAGATAGGTTCGACCTTCCAGCACGCGCTCGTAGCCGATGTATACCGGCACGAAGACGATGGGCATGCGCGACGAGCGCAAGAAGCTGCGCAGGGTGATCGCCAGCATCCCTGTCTTGGGTTGCAGCATGCGCCCGGTGCGCGAACGGCCGCCCTCGACGAAGTACTCCACCGGGAAGCCCTTGGTGAACAGGGTGTGCAGGTATTCGTTGAACACCGAGGTGTACAGCGGGTTGCCCTTGAACGTGCGGCGCATGAAGAACGCACCGCCGCGACGTAGCAGGCCGCCGATCACCGGCATGTTCAGGTTGATGCCGGCGGCAATGTGCGGCGGGGTCAGGCCGTTGCGGAACAGCAGGTATGACAGCAGCAGATAGTCGATGTGGCTGCGGTGGCACGGCACGTAGATCACTTCGTGACCCTGGGCGACCTTCTGCACGCCTTCGATGTGATTGACCTTGATACCGTCGTAGATCTTGTTCCAGAACCAGCTCAGCACCACTTCCATAAAACGGATCGCAGTGTAGGTGTAGTCCGAGGCGATTTCGTTGCCGTAGCGTAGCGCTTGAGCTTTGGCCTTCTCCGGTGAAATGTTCTCGCGTTCGGCTTCGTCGAGGATCGCTTGTTTGACCTGCGGCTGGTTCAGCAGGCCTTTGACCAGGTTGCGGCGGTGGGAAATGTCCGGGCCGATCACCGCCGCCTTCAGGTTGCGGAAGTGTACCCGCAGGATCCGCTGGGCCATGCGCACGGTGCGTTCATGGCCCTTGTCGTGCTCGATCAGTTCGCGCAGGTGGATCGGCGCGGAGAACTGCACGCGGGTCTTGCGTCCCAGCACGATGACGCTCAGCAATCGGCGCAAGCGCCCGGTGACCGCCCAGCTATCGGCGAACAGAAGTTTCCATGGGCTGTTTTCGCTGTCCGGCGACTGGCCCCAGAACACGCTGACCGGAATGATCTGCGCATCTTCGGCGGCGTTCTGGCTCAGGGCGCTGACCAGGCGGGTCAGGGTCGGCGGCGCACCGCGCTTGTCCTGGCGGCCGAGCCAGTCCGGGTCCGGCGTCAGGTAGAAGAACGCGGCGGGTTCCAGCAGGTTGCCCACCGATACCGGCAGCACCGGGCGTGGCAGGCCGGCCTTGCTGCATTCGGTGTCGACCACGGCGAGGTCGGTCAGCGAAGGGTTTTGCAGGACGTAGAACACCGGACGACTGCGGTCGAGGTTGAGGGTGAACGACGACTGGTTGATCGTCTCCGAGCGAACCCAGAGGTACAACAGTCGGCGCAAGGTGCCAAACACAAGACGGCGAAACGGGGAGCGGGTCATACGGCTTCTGCGTGAGTGAATAAAACCGAGCGTTTGCTTGGGAGGGCGATAGTGTGCCGGATTCATCGAAAATCGGCAAAAAAGCGGGTAAGTAAACTCTTGTTGAGAGTTTTAACGTCTGTCATATACTCGGCGCTCTGTCGCCGTTGCCCTCATGGGACCGGTATGCGCAGGCTGACGTTCCCGAGGCTTTCCTGCGAAAAGCCCGATCAATAATAAAAAGGGAGTATGAACAAATGGCAACACGCGAAACCGGCAACGTGAAGTGGTTCAACGACGCCAAGGGCTACGGCTTCATTCAGCGCGAGGACGGGGTGGACGTGTTCGTGCACTACCGCGCGATTCGTGGCGAAGGGCACCGTTCCCTGACCGAAGGCCAGCAGGTCGAGTATGCGGTGGTGGAAGGGCAGAAGGGGTTGCAGGCTGAGGATGTTGTAGGTCTGTAACCAGAATCTTCAGAACACCCAAAAACACTGTGGGAGCGAGCTTGCTCGCGATGACGTCCTTTCAGCCAACATAGATGTTGAATGTCAGTCCGCTATCGCGAGCAAGCTCGCTCCCACAGGTTCGGTGTTCAGGTTTTAAGCAGTTTTCCAGGTGATCTCTTCTTCACCATCGGCGCTGATGCGAATCCAGCGATCCGCCGTCTCCTCACCTTCCTCCTCGATCCAGCTACCCGGTGCGCAACGCACTTCCACGTTCAGCGCGGCAAACGCAGCGCGGGCGCAGGCGATGTCGTCGTCCCACGGGGTCTGGTCGCTTTCCAGGTACAGGCTGTTCCATTTGCCGACGGCTTTTGGCAGCCAGGTCACTGGCACGTTGCCGGCCTTGCACTTGTAGGTCTGGCCCTTCTGGACCCAATCGGTGCACGGACCCAATGCCGCACCGAGCCAGGCGGAAATGGCTTTGTGGTCGACGTCGGCGTCTTTCAGGTAAATCTCGATATCGGGTTGGCGCATGGATGTCCTCACTGCGGGTCTGAAAAATCCATTCGCGGATTTAGCCGGTCTTGAGCCGTTGCCCGAGACCAAAAATTTAAGTTATTGAAGAACAAAATAATCGTAGCGCATCGACACGGTGACCTCGAACGGCTCGGCCTGCTCGATAACAGCAGCACGGCGCTCGGCACTGGCGCGCCAGCCGTGGGGCGTCATCGCCAACAGGTTCGCCCGGTCCTGACCGCTTTCCAGCGTCAGCTTGAATTCCAGGGTTTCACTGTGGGTCAGCACCATGCCATCCGGTACCAGGGCCAGGTGCTTGTCGTCAGTGTATTCACGGACTTCGTCGTACAGCCGCTCACGCAGTTCCATCAGGTGGCCGCTGGTTGGCCCGACTTTCATCAGGCCACCGCCAACACTGAGCAGGCGCTTGGCTTCTTCCCAATCCAGCGGGCTGAAGACACTGGCCAGGAACTGGCAACTGCCGGAAGCCAACGGCACCCGGGCCATACTGGCGATCAACCAGGTGAGCTTCGGGTTGCGTTTGCAGGCGCGTTTGACCGCTTCGCGGGAGATGTCCAGGGCATACCCTTCGGCATCTGGCAGTGCCTTGGCGATTTGCGCGGTGTAGTAACCCTCGCCACATCCGATGTCCAGCCAGTGCTGTGGCGCTACACCTGCCGCCAGCTCCGCCAGACGCTTGGCTACCGGGGCGTAGTGCCCGGCATTCAGAAAGTCGCGGCGGGCTTCGACCATCGCCTGGTTATCCCCAGGGTCGCGGCTGTTTTTGTGCTGCACCGGCAACAGGTTCAAGTAACCCTGGCGCGCGCGGTCGAAACGATGTCCGGCGGGGCAGACCACGCCATTGTCCACCGCATTCAGCGGCTCACTGCAGATCGGGCACGCAAGCATCAGGCGAGCAACTTGATCAGGGTCTGGTAGTAGATTTCGGTCAGTACGTCGAGATCCGCTGCCAGCACACGCTCGTTGACCTGGTGGATGGTCGCGTTGACCGGGCCCAGCTCAACCACTTGGGTGCCCATGGTCGCGATGAAGCGCCCGTCGGAGGTCCCACCGCTGGTGGACGCCTTGGTTTCACGACCGGTGATGTCCTTGATGCTCGCCGACACCGCGTCCAGCAGCGCGCCCGGTTCGGTGAGGAACGGCAGGCCGGACAGCGCCCAGTCGATGTGCCAGTCCAGGCCATGTTTGTCGAGAATGTCGGCGACGCGCTTTTGCAGGCCTTCGACCGTCGATTCGGTGGAGAAACGGAAGTTGAACACCGCCACCAGGTCACCCGGGATCACGTTGGTCGCACCGGTACCGGAGTTGACGTTGGAGATCTGGAAACTGGTCGGCGGGAAGAAATCGTTGCCGTGGTCCCAGTGCTCGGCTGCCAGTTCGGCCAGGGCCGGGGCAGCGAGGTGGATCGGGTTCTTGGCCAGGTGCGGGTAGGCCACATGGCCCTGCACACCGCGCACGGTCAGCTTGGCGCCGAGGGAGCCGCGACGGCCGTTCTTGACCACGTCACCCACCAGGGTGGTGCTCGACGGTTCGCCGACGATGCACCAGTCCAGACGCTCCTTGCGTGCGGCGAGGCGTTCGACCACGGCCTTGGTGCCGTGGTGCGCCGGGCCTTCTTCGTCGCTGGTGATCAGAAAGGCGACTTTGCCTTTGTGATTCGGGTAGTCGGCGACAAAGCGCTCGGAGGCGACGGTCATGGCGGCGAGGCTGCCTTTCATGTCGGCGGCGCCACGGCCGCAGAGCATGCCGTGTTCGTCGATCAGCGCGTTGAACGGCTCGATCTGCCAGGCCGCCACCGGGCCGGTCGGGACCACGTCGGTGTGGCCGGCGAAGCACAGCACCGGACCGTCGTCCTGGCCGTGGGTGGCCCAGAAGTTATCCACATCTTCGATGCGCATCGGTTCCAGGGTGAAACCGGCATCGCCCAGGCGCTGCATCATCTGCTTCTGGCAATCGGCGTCGATCGGCGTCACGGACGGACGGCGGATCAGGTCGATGGCGAGTTGGAGGGTCGGCGAAAGGTCGGCGTGGGCCGTCATGGAAAGCTCCGATGTGTGCAGCACGATAAACCTGTAGGAGCTGCCGAAGGCTGCGAT
>NZ_JBFUID010000071.1:0-28433 GCF_056402055.1 Pseudomonas sp. P4_C4
CCTGAACCGCGCGCCTGAACCGCGCGATCAGCCTTGTCCAGGCGCTGTTGCAGGGCATCGCGCCCGGCAGTGATCTGTCCGATACTGGCCATCGTTTCATGTGGGTCGACCATCACTGCCGCTTTTTCTTCCAAAGATTTGTCACTCATCAATGTGCTCGATCGCTCAGGTTCAAGGTCAGGCGCGTGCAGGCCCTGCCTCACTGATATCGGCACGAGAGTTTATTCCTATAGTTTTCTATCGCACTGCTGCGCAAGGCGCCGACCAACGGCAGCGTAACCCATCAGCGAACCCAGCCTGGTTGCGAACAAGCATCTCAGCTGGCACTGGGTTAAGTGCTCCTATCTATAAACGTCCGTTCCTGGCCGATTCTGTCGGTCGAGATCGGCAGCTATGGGTTGATCAGGGCTGATCGCAATAAGGACTGTTGAGTGCTCTGTAGGTGTTGCGCCTGGCACAGAGCGACCAAGGCGGACGTTCACGGGGACAGCGCTCTGACCGCAGGCAACGGCCGTACTATAATTAATTTCTGTCAATGTTTGCGTGGCGAGCGCTCCTAAACGACTCAGGTATCCATAGCTTTCACCTGACAGGCAGAGGGCTGCACAGCAAATGGGATGGACAGTACGTCTGATTACGCGAGAGAGGGTTCAGCCATGAAAATTCACTCCTTCCAGCATTACTCTCATGGTCTGGAGATGGCCGTTCACGATGCATGGATTACCGCCAAGGTGAAGTCGGCCCTGGCATTTTCCGATCCGACCCTTAGCCTGCATATCAATGTCAAAACCCATGCGGGCATAGTGGGGTTAAGCGGCCGCGTCAACACTCATAGACAGTGTGAGCAGGCCATTGGTCTGGCCCGTTCGGTTCATGGTGTCGCCGAAGTCGATGCCAGCGACTTGCAGACCCATGTGTTCACGCCAGGGAGTTTTCCAGAAGCGCCCAACGCCGAAGAGAGCACTGAGCGCCGGCCACAATCGTCAACAAAGATGGACGACAAATGATAATGGCAACTTTGCAGGCGCCGCGCTCCCAGTCGGGAACCGAGGGCGGAGGGAAGCTGAATGACTGTGTGCCCCAGAGTGAATCGCACATGGTTTCGTGGACATTTCCGACTGGCTGCTTATGGCTGTTCTTTGCCGGTCATGGTTACAAAGCCTGCTGGTTAAATCCGATGCAACCGGTGGTCAAGTCAGTGCAATTTCGCGCCTGACGACCAAACCAGTACTGCCCACGCCAAAAACCCTTCCTGCGCGTCAACGCAGGAAGGGTTTTTTCGTAGCAGCCGATCAGTCTTTAGCCTGGCTCAACTTGGTGTAGAGCTCGGTCGGTACTTTCTTGCCGTTGGAGGTGAACTGGTTGGTGCGGTACTTGTACACCTCACCCTCGGACAGGAAACCGTCGCCGTTGGCGTCTATCGCCTTGAATTCCTCAGCGCCCTTGGGTGCCACTGCCAGAAGCTCCTTGAGCGACACGCGGCCGTCATGATCTGCGTCGGTTCTTGCAAAAGAAGCATCGCCGCACTTGCCCTCTCCGCATTTACCTTCGGCCTGTGTCTTTTGCGCGCTGGCTTCACTGGCACCGCACTTGCCTTCGCCACACTTGCCTTCGCTGGTCTTTTCCGCGGAGGCCAGTTGATAGCCCTGAGGCAAGGCTTCGGCGGACAACGCGGTGGAAGCGAAGTTGATACCGCCGACCAGTGCAACAGCGATCAGGCCAATGCGGGTTTTGTTCGACTGGATACGAGACATGTTGATACTCCGGATCATTTGCGCGGTTGGACCGTTATTGGTCGTACCACAAGGGTTGATAAACCTGGTTGCGAGGTGCGTTGTGCATCTCGCTTTGGCAGGTCTATTTGGCCCCGGTGGTGTATCCCGGCTGTATCCGTAAAGCGCTGGTTTTGTATGGCTGTATGCGGATGCCGCGCCCTGATACACAGCGATACACGAAAGCCGGTATTCAGTTGATCAGACTGCTTGTGTACGAAGGGGGCAACCGCCCGACATCGCCCAGGAGTGCTTGTTTAAAAAGGTTGTAGGTTATTTCCGATGGGCTACAAGACCTTGCGTCGTTGCCTACGGTTACGCCAGAATCCGCCGGCTTGTGCGTTTAGGGCGCGGGTTCTATCGTTCGCGTGTCGCTGTCTTTTCAGCGGCCGGGTCTGGAAACCCCGAAATGAAAATGGCGCAAGTGCGCCCTTCATAACCTATGCTTGCGCGCTTTTAAGTGTGCACTCCGTTATGGCGGCTGTGCGCGGGGGACCTTCGGGTCAACCGGGTTGCCGTTTCCCCGGGTTTCCAGCCTGCGTACAGCTGCCACCCCTTCGTCTGGAAACGAACGTGGCAGCTTCAACCATGAAGCGGAGACAGCCATGTTCAAAGTCACCCCCAACCCGCCGGACACCGATCCGACATCCCCATACGAACCCGATTCAAACAAGCTCAACGAGGCCGCCGAACGTGCCCCCGCATTCCACTTCCCATCTACCGCAGACATCAAAGCCACACCGCGCACGCCAGGATCGTTGTTTACCGTAGACCCCGAGGTCGATACCGAAACGCTGATGGTGTATCTGGTCGAGACGCTGGCCTCGGTCGATGTGATGGTGCATCAGTTGGTGGATCACCTGGATGGTGGATCGCGTAATGCCCTGCTGGGGATTTCCAATAGCGTGATGTTGGCGGAGATCACGGCGAATCGGGTGCTGGATCAAATCGACCCGCGCGAATAAAAACGGTTACCTGTGGCGAGGGAGCTTGCTCCCGTTGGACTGCGCAGCAGGCCCTGCTAGCTGGGTCCGCTACGCGGCCCAGCGGGAGCAAGCTCCCTCGCCACACTTTTGTATGTTTGATGTTGGCTGGGCGATCGCCATCGCGAGCAAGCTCGCTCCCACAGGGATTCGGGGTGGTCTCCCCGCCACGCTTACACCCACATCACCCGATGCTGCTCGATGAGTTTCGCCGATGGTCGCCCCGGTGCCATCGTCCGCGAAACCTTCTTGCGTGCCCCGTCGAACGAGATCAGTCTCAGGAGCAGCATCGGCCTTCGCCCCTGCGCTCCGGGCACAGACGAGCGCGTACCTCTCAGCGAGGATATGAAGATGAAATCTGCTTTCGTCGTTCTGCTGATGACCCTCGCTCTCTGCCACTCGCCCCTCGTCAGCGCAGCTCCCGCCGCCAACGCCGTTGTGCCCTTCCACGTCGATATCCAGGATCAACAGCTCACTGACCTGCGTAACCGCATCGCGGCAACGCGCTGGCCGGACAAGGAGACGGTGGGCGATCGATCACAAGGTGCACAGCTGGCGAAACTGCAGGAGCTGGTTCGCTACTGGGGCACGAACTATGACTGGCACAAGGCCCAGGCGCAGCTCAATGCCTTGCCCCAGTACACGACCACCCTCGATGGGGTCGCTATCCATTTCATCTGGGTGCGCTCGCCCCGGCCGAATGCTTTACCGATGATCCTGACCCACGGTTGGCCAGGCTCGGTACTGGAGTTCATCAAGGTGGTCGGCCCRCTCACCGATCCGGCTGCTCACGGGGGCAATAGCGCGGATGCATTCGACGTGGTGATTCCGTCGATCCCCGGCTACGGCTTCTCCGGCAAACCGACTGAGCCCGGATGGGACCCGGACCATGTGGCCCGGATCTGGGGGCAATTGATGCAGCGTTTGGGGTACTCCCGCTACGTTGCCCAGGGTGGCGACTGGGGTGGCCCCATCACGAGCGCCATGGCGCGCCAGTCCGTGCCCGGGTTACTGGGCATTCACCTCAACCTGCCGGCGACGGTCCCGCCGGAAGCGACCGCAGCACTTGCTGCCGGCGGTCCCGCGCCTGTGGGGTATTCCGAGCAGGAGCGTGCGACCTACGACGCGCTGGCCGCATCGATTAAACAGGGAAACCTGGCCTACAGCGCGATGATGGCCGCGCGGCCGCAGCTGATTGGTTACGGCGTAACGGATTCTCCGGCGTTCCTCGCAGCGTTCATGCTCGGTCACCCGGGATTTTCCAAGTGGTCGTATGGCGCCGACCCACAGCAATCGCCAGGCAAGGATGAAGTACTGGACGACATCACGTTGTACTGGTTGACCAACAGCGGCGCCTCGGCAAGTCGGCTGTATTGGGAAAACAAAGGGCGCAGCCCGCTTTTTTCTGCGGCACAGAAGACCGGCGACATCACACTGCCGGTGGCCGTCACGGTATTCCCTGATGATGTCTATTTCCCGCCGGAGAGCTGGGCCCGACGCGCCTATCGCAACCTGATCTACTTCCATCAGGCTGCCAAGGGCGGCCATTTCGCCGCGTGGGAACAGCCGGAGCTGTTTGTCGAGGAGCTGCGCACGGCGTTTCGGCCGCTGCGCTGAATCACCTTCGTATCAATTGGGGTCCAGCAACCCGCCACTCCAGTTACGCGACACCCGGCTGCCGGTGAATTTCGCCACCCCCATACCCTGGGGTATCAGGCGATCGCGATACCGCGTCACCAGGCGCCCCGCTTGCTCGGCGTGCAGCACCACTTCGGAAGACGGGTCGCCCGGCCGTCCAAGGATTCGTGCAAAACGCTGGCCTTCTTCGACAAAATCCCCCAGCTCTTTTTCGAAGATCAGCACGCCGGGTTGCGGCGCGAGGATAGTTTCCATGTGGCCCATTTCCACGGCTTCGACGGGCCAGTCTGCAGGCGCCACTGACTCATCGATGACGCCGCAACTGCACAGCCAGTCGTACAGCCCTTCGGCATCCGACTCGGCGAAATGATCGCTGACATCGCCCTGCCCGCGCAGCTCCAGGGTCGCAGCCATGCGGTGCTCGGTGACGCCTTCGCGCAGCCACGGGGCAATGATGGTTTCCTCGAAGGAGCCATCGTCGCCGTCATCCCAGATGATCGCCACGTCCATCTTCATCGCCGCCGCCAGTTCGCGGCCACGGGGCCAGAAACTGCGGTGCACGTACAGGTACGGTAGCGCCTCGTCATCGGTGTGCAGATCGAGTATCACATCGGCCGGGGCGGCCAGTTGCACCAGTTTCTTTTGCCATTGCTGAACGCAGGTCGAAGGTCGTTCCATGGCCGCCGACTGGTCGAACGAACGATTGAAGTTATGCCCGGTGGCGTCATGGTAACGACCGAGGATCCGTCCCTGGCGAAACTGCCCGATGCCCAGCGGATTGGCCTGCGGCACCACGGTGATGTTGCCTTTGAGCCGGCCCTGGGTTTCGGCGGTTTGCAGTCGTTGCATCAGCAGGTGCAGGACCAGCATCCCGGCGATTTCATCGGCATGTACGCCGGCTTGCAGGTGCACGTTTGGCCCGCTGCCGTCGCCGGCATAGCGCCAGGCACCGACCCGCACAGCATCGCCGTTGTTGTTGCTGACACTGAACGAAATATCCTGCGGCATTGGCTTTCCCTCCTGTCATGACCGTTGAAAAACGCTGTATCGCTGCTGTCGAGGCTGGTGATTGAACAGACGTTCAACTAAGCTCGGCAGCGTGGAACCTCACCCAAGGACAGCCTTGTGACGACCGATGCCCCGAAAAACCGCCGCGCCGAACCCGATGACCGTCGCGAAATGCTGGTAGCCGCCACCCTGCGCTGCCTGAGCCGCGACGGTCACGCCGGGATCTCCGTGCGACGCATCGCTACCGAAGCCGGGGTGTCCGTGGGGTTGCTCAACCATCACTTCGGCAGCATCGAGGCACTGATCGCCGACACCTACCAGCGGCTCGCCAGTGAACTGACCACGGCCCTGCTCCAGGAAATCGAACAGGCCCAGACACCCGCGCAAAAGGTCGATGCCTTCCTGGAAGGCTCATTCTCGCCCAGGGTCATGGACCCGAAACTGCTCGGTGTGTGGGTGGTGTTCTGGAGCCTGATCCGTCACTCCGAACACGTCAGCCAGTCCCACGAAAAAAGCTACCGCGCCTACCTCGATCTGATCCGCCAGTTGCTCGACGGGCTGGCCGCCAGCGAAGGCTTCGTGATTCACGACACCCGCCTGGCCGCCATCGGCCTATCGGCGATGCTCGACGGTCTCTGGCTCGAGTGGTGCCTGAACCCCGAGACCTTCAGCGCCGCCAACGGACTGCATATCTGCCGCTGCTGGATAAAAGGGCTGCGTCACGGGGCATTCAGCACCGACGACGCCCTGTGACGGATGCCGGCCGAAGATCATCGCCAGGGTGCCGCTGACGGCGGTCTACCCTTGTCGAACTCATCAGGCCGACCTGCGTACCGGCGTCCCGCGCCGCTCGGCAAAGGCAAACAGCGCTTCGATCAGGAACGTCAGGCAGACATACACCCCGGCCACCAGCAACAAGGGTTCGTACACCTGCAGGGTTTGCGCGCGGACCACGTTGGCGGCGCCGAGCAGATCGATCACGGCGATGGTCGACGCCAGCGCCGTGGACTTGAGCAGCATCACGGTTTCCCCGGCCAGGGTCGGCAGCAACAGGCGCATGGCCCGGGGCAAGCGTACCCGCAGCAAGGACTGGCGCGCGGTCATGCCGAAGGCCGAGGCCGCTTCCATTTCACCCTTGGGCACCGCCAGCAGGCCACCGCGGATCACTTCGCCGACATAAGCGCCGACCGACACCACCAGGGCGAACACGATGTACCAGTAACCGTCGCGCAGGTAGGGCCAGAGGAAACTGCCGCGAATCAGCGGGAACTGGGCAAACAGGCTGCCCAGGCCGTAGTAGAAAATGTAGATCTGGATCAGCAACGGCGTACCGCGGGTCACGCTGGTGTAGAACAGGCTGACCTTGGCGATCACCTTGTTTTTCGAAATCCGCGCCAGCGCCACCAACACCGCCAGGACAAATCCGAACACACTGGCGATCAACAGAATCGCGAGGGTGGTTTGCAGCCCACGGCCCAACAGTGCCGCGTATTCAACTATCCACGCTGGAATCATTTCATTCTCTCTGCCGGTTCAGTCAACAAGAGGCATCCAGCGACGAATACGTCGCTCAAGCCGACCCGACACATAGTTCGACGCCAACGTCACCGCGTAATACAACGCGGCAGCCGTGAGGTAGAACAACAGATAGTGGCGCGTCGATCCCGCGCCTTGCTTGGCGGTGTACAGCAGCTCGTTGGTGCCAACCACGCTGATCAGCGCACTGTCCTTGATCAGGTTGATCCACAGGTTGGCCATCCCGGCCATGGCGTAAGGCGCCATGATCGGCAGCGTGACCCGGCGGAACAGGCCGAAACCGTTCAGGCCGAATGCCTTGGCCGCTTCGATCTGGCCGAAGGGAATCGCCTGGATCGCCGCGCGGAAAATCTCCGAGGCGTACGCGCCCTGCACCAGCCCCAGCACCACGATGGCCGCCAGCGGACCGCTGACATTCACCACGTCGTAGCCGAGCCGGGTCATCAGCGAATTGAGGAGCATGGAGCCGACGTAGTACAGCAACAGAATCAGCAGCAATTCCGGCACCGCCCGGAACAACGTGGTGTAGCCGCGCATCAGCGCTGCAATCGCCTTCGGCGCGCCCAGCTTGAGGCACGCCACCACCAGCCCGATGGCCAGCCCGAGCACAAAGGCCCCGGCGGAAATCTGCAGGGTCATCCAGAGCCCCTTCAACAGCGCACTGCCCCATCCCTGCTCGGTGAAATTGATCAGATCGAACATTGTCGGCATTTCAGTCTCCAGTATGCGGTCGTGAACACACCGCCGGATCCTGTGGGAGCGAGCTTGCTCGCGATGAGGCCATGCCAGTCAATATCAATGGTGACTGAACCACCGCTATCGCGAGCAAGCTCGCTCCCACAGGGATCTGCTTTTCCTCAGGACTTGCGCTTCGCCCATTCAGTCAGAACGCCGGCTTCACGCTGGTGCCGAAGTAGCTCTGGGACAGCTCGTCATAGTCCTTGCTCGCCAGCAATTCCTGGATGGCCTTGTCGAGTCTGGCCTTGAGTTCGGCGTCGTCCTTGCGCAGGCCGGCTCCCACGCCTTTGCCGAAGATCGGGTCGTAAGGCACGGTGCCGAGGTAGGCCAGGTCCTTGGCGTCCGGGGTCTTGATGAACGCGGCCATGGCGGTGCCGTCGGCCATCATCAGGTCGATGCGCCCGGCAATCAGGTCGGCGTTGGCCGAGTCCTGGGTGTCGTAGTACTTAACGTCGGCAATTTTTTCGTAGTAGGTCTTCAGATAACTGGCGCTCACGGTCGAGTTCTGCACGCCGATGATCTTGCCCTTGAGGTCATCCGGGTACTTCTTCACCGACGCCTCTTTCGGGCCGACGACGGCAATCGCCGAATCGTAGTAGGCCTTGCTGAAGGCGATCTGTTTTTCGCGTTCTTCGGTCACCGACATCGAGGAAAAGATCACGTCGATCTTCTTCGCCAGCAGCGACGGAATGATGCCGTCCCACGCCACTTCCTTGATCTCGCAATCGGCTTTCATTTCGCTGCACAGCTTGTGGATCAGGTCGACTTCGAAG
The DNA here is from genome assembly GCF_056402055.1 of Pseudomonas sp. P4_C4. Taxonomy (NCBI): domain Bacteria; kingdom Pseudomonadati; phylum Pseudomonadota; class Gammaproteobacteria; order Pseudomonadales; family Pseudomonadaceae; genus Pseudomonas; species Pseudomonas sp. P4_C4. Next base: position 8,449 of record NZ_JBFUID010000071.1, read on the forward strand.
CCTTTCCACTCACCATTGGCCTGCTTTTCGGTGTACGGCGGATAGGGTTCCGCTGCCACCGCGAACCTGATCGGCTGCGCTTGGGCCGTACTCATGCCGGCCAGCAATACGCAGGCCGCACCGGTCAACCAGTTTGCAAAACGTCGATTTCCCATGTTGTTTTCCCGTCTTTTTATGATGAGTTAGCGAGTCTGATGAGCGTTGACGAATTGTCGGCAACGCTCGCTGCGTGGGTGTACGAACACTTCGTCCGGCGAACCGGTTTCCTCGATCAGCCCTTGATGCAAAAAAGCGACTTTGGAAGAGACATCGCGTGCGAAGGCCATTTCATGAGTCACCAGGATCATGGTCCGGCCTTCTTCGGCGAGGGAGCGGATCACCCGCAGCACTTCCCCGACCAGTTCCGGGTCGAGTGCCGAGGTGGGTTCATCGAACAGCATGACCTTGGGCCGCATGGCCAGGGCCCGGGCGATGGCCACCCGTTGTTGCTGTCCCCCGGAGAGAAACGCCGGGTACTCGTTGCGCTTGGCCGCAAGGCCGACGCGTTCGAGCAGGGCTTCGGCCCGCTCTGTGGCCTCCGCACGGCTTTCACGCAGGACCTGGGTCGGCGCTTCGATGAGGTTTTCCAGCACCGTGCGATGGGGCCAGAGGTTGAAGTTCTGGAACACCATGCCCAGGCTCGACCTTATGCGCACAAGCTGTTTGGCGTCCGACACCAGCGGTGCGCCGGGGCGATTCTGGTTAAGGTGAATGCTTTCGCCATCGACCAGGATGCGGCCCTGGTCCGGCACTTCGAGCATGTTGATGCAGCGCAGCAAGGTGCTTTTTCCCGAGCCGCTGGCACCGATCAGGGAGATCACGTCGCCCTCGCGGGCGGTCAGGGAAACGCCCTTGAGCACTTCGATATTGCCGAAGCGTTTGTGCAGGCGATCGACTTCGATCATGGTCTTGACCGCGGCCCGTTCGACGGTCGCAGTACTGGTCACCGTGCCGATCACCAACCTCGGCGCTTCGCCATTGAGCACTTGAACAAAGCCGCGAATGCGCTGACAGGCCTGGGCCAGGCGCTCTTCACTCAGGGTAAATGAAAGCCGCACAAAACCCTGGGCCGGCTCGCCGAATGCCGCCGCATCCAGCACCGAGACACCGGCTTCGCGCAGCAGGCGCCAGGCGAATTCCAGCGAGGTCAGGCCGGTGCCACGCACGTCCACCAGCACGAACATGCCGGCATCGGGGTTGAGCACGCTGATGCCCGGGCAATTCGCCAGGCCGGACACCACCAGGTCGCGGCGCCGACGATAGATCTCGCGCATGCCGTGGGTGACTTCGTCATGGGACTGCACGGCCTTGAGCGCCGCTTCCATGACAAACCCGGGCAAGCCATACAGCATGCTCAGCACCAGGGTTTCGACATGGTTGACCAGGGCTTCATGGGCCACGACCCAGCCGATGCGCCAACCGGTCATGGCATGGGATTTCGACAGGCTGCCGATCACCACGCAACGCTCGGCCATGCCCGGCAACGCCGCCAGGCTCAGGTGTTCGCGCTCGTAGGCGAGGCTCTCATAGACCTCGTCCACCACCACCCACAGGTCACGGGCGATGGCGAGGTCGGCGATGGCTTGCAGCTCTTCGCGGCCCAGCACCACGCCAGTGGGGTTGTTCGGGTTGGAGAAGAAGATCGCCCGGGTGCGCGGGGTAATGGTCTTGGCCAAGACGGCGGCATCAAGGCGGAAACCCGAGTCCGCGGCACAGGGTACCCGCACCAGCGTGGCGCCGGACGCCTTGAGCGTGGCTTCGTAGGTGACGTACATCGGATCGAAGGCAATCACTTCGTCGCCAGCACCGAGCAGGCACATCGAGGTGGCGAACAAGGCGTTCTGCGCACCTGCCGTGAGAATGACGTTGGACGCCTGCAGTTCGCGGTCGATCAGTTGGCTGTAGCGGCCGGCAATGGCCTCGCGCAAGGCCTGGCGGCCGGCGATCTCGGTGTAGTGGGTATCCCCTTCACGCAAGGCGTGGATGGCAGCGTCGGTGATGAAATCGGGGGTGGGGAAATCCGGGTCGCCGACGCTGAGGATGATCACGTCCTCGCCATTGCGCTGTGCCGCGCTGGCCGCGTAGTGAATATCCCAGGCGGCAACGCCTTGGCCACTGATCCGCTCTACAAAGGGTGAAAACCGCATGCCAGTGCCTCGTTCGAATTGAAGAAACGCAAGCCCGCAACCAGCCGGGGGAAGGTGGCCCCCAACATAGTCGAGACTGAACACTCGTTCAACAGAAAACTCGCAAGGCTTCGCGTTCAGCGCAAACAGGTCGTTTTCACGACAGCCGCGCCGTTTTTCAGCACTGCGCAATCAAGCGACGTGAAGCGATTTTGCTGACCGCGCCAATCACCAGCGCAATGACGATCAACCCGGCGGCGACGGCGAACRTCAGCCGCATCCCCTGTGCGATGGCCTCAGGTTGCGCCTGCAAAATATCCTGGCTGGCCGTGCCGAAGGCGAACACTGCCCCCATGACCGAGGCGCCCGTGATCAACCCGAGATTGCGCGACAACCCGAGCAAACCGGACACCACACCACGCTGCTGCGCCTCAATTTCCAGCATGACGGCGGTATTGTTGGCCGCCTGGAACAGCGCATAACCGGCGGTAATGACAGCCAGCGGCACGATGTAGCCGGGCACACCGAACGCCATCGGCAAGGCCGGCAGGATGCAAGCGCCGGTCAACATGGCGATCAATCCAATCGTGCTGGCTCGATACGTGCCCAGACGATCGACCCATCGGCCCGCCGGTACGCCTGCCAGTGCGACCACCAGCGGCCCCGTCGACATTGCCAACCCAACGCTCGCTGCATTCAACGTCAGTGCGCCAGTGAGGTAAAACGGCCCTACCACCATGGTCGCCATGACCACGGTGGTCACCAGCATGCTCATGACGAATCCTGCGCTCATCTGCCAGTTACGGAACATCGTCAATCGAACCAGAGGCGACTCGGCTGTGTGCTCGACGAATACAAACACGCACAGCCCAAGAACTGTCACCAGCAACAGCGTCATGTTCAGCGGCCCCAGGGTGCCACGCCCAATGGTCATCGCCAGTGCATAAGCCAGCAGTGTCAGAACCAGCACCAGCGTGCCGAGCACATCGAAGCCCGCTCGATCCGCCCTCTTCTCACTGCGATCGTTGGGCAAAAAGTAGAGCGCGAGCCCAATCGCCAAAACACCCAACGGCACATTGATCAGAAAAATTGCCTGCCACCCCGGATTGGCAATCAAAAAACCTCCAAGGGTCGGGCCGAGTGAGGTGCCAATCGCTGACATCGTGCCGAGCACGCCCATCGCACTGCCCATTTTTTCCTTGGGAACGGCCCCGCCCACTAGCGCCATGGTCAGCGCCATCATGATGGCCGCACCGACGCCCTGCAGCGCCCGAGCGGCAATCAATAACCAGAGATGAGGGGCCAGCGCGCACAGGATCGAAGCGACGGTAAACACGCAAATCCCGATCAACAACAAACGTCGGCGGCCAATGATGTCGCCAAGTCTTCCGACACTGACGATCAGCGCCGTGATCGCCAGCAGGTAAGCGAGCACCACCCATTGCACTTGCTGAAAGGAGGCTGAGAACGCCTCGGCCAGGGTCGGCAATCCAACGATGGCAATGCTGGTGCCCAGGGACGACAGCAGCATGGATAACGACAGGCTGGCCAAGGCTCCCCGAATCGATATGGACTTCATTTTCTCGCGACTCCGCAAATAGGTTGTCCAGAGCCTAAGCCCGGCCATAACATGGCGGAAGACGCAGTATTTGCACTATATACGTGCACAAGACGCCACATGTTAAAAAACCTGTAGGAGCGAGCCTGCTCGCGAAGAGGGTGTGTCAGACAACATCATTTTTAATGTGCCACCTTCGCGAGCAAGCTCGCTCCTACAGGAATTGATTCGATGCCCGACCTGAATCTGTTGATCACCCTGAACGTGTTGCTGGAGGAAGGCAGCGTGGCCCGCGCCGCGCAGCGTTTGCACCTGAGCCCGTCAGCCATGAGCCGGGCGCTGGCGCGATTGCGCGAAACCACGGGCGATCCGCTGCTGGTGCGGGCCGGGCGCGGACTGGTTCCCACGCCTCGGGCGCTGGAGTTGCGTGAACGCGTCGGCGTGCTCGTGCAGGACGCCGAAGCCGTCCTGCGCCCTGCCGAGGCACTCGACCTGAATCAACTGACCCGTACCTTCGCCCTGCGCACCAGCGACGGCTTCGTGGAAAATTTCGGACCGCAACTGATCGCCCGCATCAACGAAGAAGCGCCCGGCGTCCGCTTGAATTTCGTGCAGAAGCTGAACAAGGACAGCACCCTGCTGCGCGAAGGCTCGGTGGATCTGGAAACCGGTGTGATCGGCGAATCAACCAGCCCGGAAGTGCGGACCCGGATGCTGTTTCGCGATCGGTTCATTGGCGTCGTGCGCGAGGGTCATCCACTGGCTCAAGGTGAGATGACACCTGTTCGTTATGCAAGCGCCCGGCACATTCTGGTCTCGCGCCGGGGCCACGAAAAAGGCGTCATGGATGACGCCTTGAATGAGCTGGGACTGAAGCGGGACATCATCACCATCGTCGCCGGTTTCTCCTCTGCGATTGCATTGGCGCGGGCTTCAGAACTGGTGGCCAGCGTACCGGAGCGGCACGTCGGCAACCTGTGCCAGGGGATGCACTGCTTTGCCTTGCCGTTCCCCACGCCCCCCATCACGGTTTCAATGCTGTGGCACCCGCGCATGGACGCCGACCCGGCGCATCGCTGGTTGCGCGGTTGTGTGTGGGAGGTTTGCAGCCGGCAATGACCCGGTGGCCCTCGCCTACTCCTTCAGGATCAGCAACGCTTCGCCTTTCTTCACGATGTAGGTCGCCAGTTCCGAGGCCTTGTCCTGGCCCACGTTCTTCGCCACATGCGCAACGCCTTCAGGGATGTACAACGAGTCACCGGCCTTGAGCGTCACCGGTGCCCGCCCTTCCAGTTGATATTCAAAGGTGCCGCTGATCACGTGCGCCACCTCGACACCGGGGTGAGCATGTTTGGGCGATGTCACGCCCGGATCGAAGTCCACGAGCACCTGGAGGACTTCGCGATCGGCGGTGCCCAGGTCTTCGCGTACCAGGTCGGTGCGGTGCAGGCCCTGCTGCCAGCTTTTCATCGCCGGGGCCGGTTGTGTTTCCTGGGCTTGAGCAAGGCTCGCTACAGTAGCGAGCCCTGCGGCGGCCAGGATGAGGCCAAGCCTGCCGAGGGTGTGACGGGTGTGGGTACGCAACATTGTCTTTCCTCCAGTTGAACCACGCCAGGCCGCGCCGAAAGTGACGCTGCCGGTGATTCCATTTGGAGGCCTCCGTGTATCGCCCAGGTGTCGGGAAACGCCGGTTTTGTATGCCCGGGTAACGGCGGGCGTTGCCGATACCTGCGGATACAAACCCGCAACTGCGGGCACGTCGTTGGTCAACGCCTTCGCCCATCCGCACGAGTGTGTTTTTCCACCGTGCATGGCGGGACGTTCCCGGCCACCTCGGACAGTCGTTTTACTTCATTGGGCATGACTTCCATCAAACGTTTCCTGCGCCCGGTGGGCTACCAGGGATTTCCCGATGCCCTGCTGCCGGAGCCTCTGCGCGAGGGCAATCCGTTGGGGCTGCCGCGCATTGTGGATGGTCATTAACTGTAGGAGCGAGCTTGCTCCTACAACGGGTTAGTCAGTTGTTTTTCGCGAGCCGGGTTTCACCGCTGTCCCAACCGCCGCCCAGGGATTTGTAGATCGCCACAATGGCGCGGTACTGATCGGTCTCACCCAGTGCCTGGGCATCCTCGGCATTCAACCGCTCGCGTTGTGCGTCCAGCAACACCAGGTAGTCCACCACCCCTTCCTTGTATTGCGTCGCCGCCAGATCGGCCGCGGCGCGACTCGACTCGCTTTGCCTGATCAGCGACAGCAAGCGTTGCTGGCGTTTGCCGTAGTCGCTGAACGCGTTTTCCGACTCTTCCAGCGCGAGCAGCACCTGTTGTTCATAGGTCGCCAATGCTCCCTCGGCGTCGGCGTTTGCGCCACGAATGCGCGCCCGCACACTGCCCAGGTCAAACGCGGCCCAGGTGATACTCGGCCCCAGGCTCCAGGCACGGGCGGCACTGGAACCGATTTGCGAACCACGCCCCGCCGTGAAGCCGAGGAACCCACTCAAGCTCACCCGTGGAAACAGGTCGGCGGTGGCCACGCCGACATCCGCCGTTGACGCCGCCAACCGGCGCTCTGCCGCGAGCACATCCGGGCGCCGATGCAACAGCTCGCCAGGATCGCCAATCGGCAATGCCTTGGCGATGGCCGGCAGGTTCTTTGGACTCAGGTCGATGCTCAGGGTGTCCGGGCGTTCGCCCAGCAGCGTGGCGATGCGGTTCTTGTGGTGCACCTGCTCCGCCTGCAACTGCGGCACGCTCGCCTCGACAGCCGCCAAGCGGGCGTCGGCACGCACAACGTCGAGCTCGTTACCCACGCCAGCATCACGCAGGCTCACCGTCACGGCGCGCGATTCGCTTTGGTTCTTCAGGTTGGCCAAGGCGATCTTTTCCCGCAGTTGCGCACCGCGCAGTTGACCATAGGCATCCACCAGCTCGGCGATCATGGTCACCCGCAGTTGGTACAGGTCCGCCGCCGTGGCGTCTTCCCGGGCGTCGCTGGATTCCAGTTCACGCTGGATGCGTCCGAACAGATCGATCTCCCAGGCCATGTCCAGGCCCAGGTCGTAGCGCTCGGTATTGACCCGACTCTCGGTCAGGCCCGGCACCTGCGATTTGCCCTGCACGCTGCTGACCCGGCTGGTGACCACCGGCAGATTGTCGTTGCTGACGTCATCGCGGATGGCCCGGGCGGCTTTCCAGCGGGCGAAGGCCACGCGCAGATCGCGGTTGCCGTTGAGCGCTTTGCCGACCAGCTGATTCAGCGTGGGGTCGTCGAATTGCTGCCACCACACCGTTTCGAATCGCGTTTGATCGTAGTTGGCTCCTTGTGCCGAGACGACATGGGCAGGCGCCGTGTCGGGGGTCTTGTAATCCGGCCCCACGGTGCAGGCGGCCAATGCCGTGACCAGGAGGCTGGGAACGAAGAGCTTGAAAGCATTCATCAGTGTGCCTCCGAATCAATAACGTTGAGCGCGTGAACCCGGGCCGCCTTGCGCGCGGTTTTACGTTCGATGTAGCGACGAATCAGGACGAAGAACACCGGCGTCAGCAGCAACCCGAAGAAGGTCACCCCGAGCATCCCGGAGAACACGGCAACCCCCATGGCCCGGCGCATTTCCGAACCGGCCCCGGTGGAAGTCACCAGCGGAATCACCCCCATGATGAAGGCGAACGACGTCATCAGGATCGGCCGCAGACGCATGCGGCAAGCCTCCAATACAGCGTCCAGCGGCGACAGGCCCTGGTCCTGTTTGTCCTTGGCGAACTCGACGATCAGGATCGCGTTCTTGCAGGCCAGGCCCACCAACACGATCAAGCCGATCTGGGTGAAGATATTGTTGTCGCCCCTGGAGATGATCACCCCGGCAATCGCCGACAGCAGGGTCATTGGTACGATCAGGATCACCGCCAGCGGCAGGCTCCAGCTTTCATACAGCGCAGCCAGTACCAGAAACGCCAGCAGGACGCAGAGCGGGAACACCAACAGCGCGGTGTTGCCGGACAGGATCTGTTGGTAGGTCAGGTCAGTCCACTCGTAGGTCATGCCGTTGGGCAGTTCTTCCTTGAGCAGTTTCTCGATCGCTTTTTGCGCCTGGCCGGAGCTGTAGCCGGGGGCTGCACTGCCGTTGATTTCCGCGGTGACGAACCCGTTGTAGTGCGAGACCCGGTCGGGCCCCGACGTCGGGCTGACCTTGACGAACGTAGCCAGTGGAATCATTTCTCCACGGTCGTTGCGTACCTTCAACTGGCCGATCTGCTCCGGTTCCTGACGGAACTGCTGCTCAGCCTGGACGTTGACCTGATAGGTACGGCCAAAACGGTTGAAGTCGTTGGCGTACAGCGATCCGAGGTACACCTGCAAGGTGTCGAAGATGTCGTTGATTGCCACGCCATGGGTCTTGGCTTTTTCGCGGTCGATGGCGGCTTCGACTTGCGGCACGTTGACCGTGTAGCTGGTGAACAGGTTGGCCAGCTCCGGGACACTGCGCCCCTTGCCGATGATGTTCATGGTTTCCTTGTACAGCTCTTCGTAGCCCAGGTTGCCCCGGTCTTCGATCTGCAGGCGGAACCCGCCGATGGTGCCCAGGCCTTGCACAGGTGGCGGCGGGAACACCGCGATGTAGGCATCCTGAATGCCGCCGAACTTGGCATTCAGCGAAGCGGAAATCGCCCCGGCGGACAGGCTTGGGTCTTTGCGCTCATCGAAAGGACGCAAGCCGATGAACGCGATGCCGGCATTCGGGCTGTTGGTGAAACCGTTGATCGACAGGCCGGGAAACGCCACGGCGCTGTCGAAGCCCGGTTCGTTCATGGCGATGGTGCTCATGCGCCGGATCACCGACTCAGTGCGGTCAAGGCTGGCCGCATCGGGCAATTGCGCAAAGGTCACCAGGTACTTCTTGTCCTGGGTCGGCACAAAGCCGGTCGGTGTGGTGCTGAAACCCATGTACGTCATGGCGATCAGGCCAGCGTAAACCAGCAGGGCCACGCTGCTGCCGCGAATGACCCTGGCCACCGCCACCACGTAACCATTGCCGGCCTTTTCGAACAGCCGGTTGAAGGGCTTGAACAACCAGCCTGCGAACAGCCGATCCAGCACTTTGGAGAAACGGTCTTTCGGCGCACCGTGGGCCTTGAGCAACACCGCCGCCAATGCCGGCGACAAAGTCAGCGAGTTGAACGCCGAGATCACCGTGGAGATGGCGATGGTCAGGGCGAACTGCTTGTAGAACTGCCCGGTCAAGCCGGAAATGAAAGCGGCCGGCACGAAGACCGCACACAGCACCAAAGCCGTGGCGATGATCGGCCCGGTCACCTCGCCCATGGCCTTTTGGGTAGCCTCGGCCGGTTCAAGTCCCGACTCGATGTTTCGCTCGACGTTCTCCACCACCACGATAGCGTCATCGACCACGATGCCGATGGCCAGCACCAGACCGAACAGCGACAGCGCATTGAGCGAGAACCCGAGCAAATGCATCACGGCGAAGGTCCCGATCAGCGATACCGGCACGGCGACCAGCGGAATGATTGAGGCGCGCCAGGTTTGCAGGAACAGGATCACCACCAGCACCACGAGGATCAGCGCTTCGAACAGCGTGTGAACCACCGCTTCAATCGAGCTGCGCACGAAGATGGTCGGGTCATAGACGATCTCGTAGTCCATGCCCTCCGGGAAACTCTTCTTCAGCTCGGCCATCTTCGCCCGCACCTGGTCGGACACGTCGATCGCGTTCGAACCCGGGCGCTGGAAGATCGGCATCGCCACCGCTTCCTGGTTATTGAGCAGAGCGCGCAGTGCGTATTGGTTGGAGCCGAGTTCAATCCGGGCAATGTCCTTGAGGCGGGTGATCTCGCCATCCGCACCACTGCGTACGATCACGTTCTCGAATTCTTCTTCGGTGACCAGGCGTCCCTGGGAGTTGATCGACATCTGGAAGCTGGTGGCGTTGGGTGCAGGCGGCGAGCCCAATTGGCCGGCCGCGACCTGACGGTTCTGTTCACGCACCGCATTGACCACATCGGTGGCGGTCAGGTTGCGTGACGCGGTCTTGTTCGGGTCGAGCCAGATGCGCAGTGAATAATCACCGATGCCGAACATCTTCACGTCACCGATGCCGTCCAGCCGCGACAGCTCGTCCTTGACGTTGAGGATCGCGTAGTTGGACAGGTAGAGCATGTCGTAGCGCTTGTCCGGCGACACCAGGTGCACCAGCAGCGTCAGCTCGGGCGACGCCTTGTCGACGGTAATGCCGATGCGCGTCACCTCCTCCGGCAACTTGGGTTCGGTACGGGTCACGCGGTTCTGCACCTGCACCTGAGCGTTGTCCAGGTCGGTGCCCAGGGCGAAAGTCACGGTGAGCGTGAGCCGGCCATCCGCCGTGGACTGCGAAGACATGTACAACATATTCTCGACGCCGGTGATGGCTTGTTCGAGGGGGGCAGCCACGGTTTCGCCGATGACCTTGGGGTTGGCGCCCGGGTAGTTGGCATGGACCACCACAGTGGGTGGCACCACTTCCGGGTATTCGCCGATCGGCAACCGGAACAGCGAAATGCCGCCGGCAATCAGGATCAGCAACGACAGCACTGCGGCGAAGATCGGCCGCGTGATAAAGAACTGGGAGAACTTCATGACGGTGTTCCTTTATCCGCGGGGCGATACGCCAGCGTCGGTTTTCACCAGCGCCGGAGACGGAGCGACGGGCTGATTACCCGCCTCGATGGCCTGCCGCTGGCGGGCCAGGGTGGCGACGGTTTGCGCATCGGCCATCGGTGCGTCCTGAGGCGCGACCACCGCGCCGGGACGAACCCGCTGCAGACCGTTGATGACGATGCGGTCTTCCTTCTGCAAACCGCTGCGCACGATGCGCAAGCCTTCGAGCTTCGGCCCAAGGTCGACGCTGCGGTACACGGCCTTGTTGTCCTGGTCGATCACCAGCACGAACTTCTTGCCCAGGTCAGTGCCCACTGCCTCGTCCTTGATCAGCAGGCCGGCATAGGCCGCGCTGCCCACCAGTTTCAATCGGGCGTACAGCCCCGGGGTGTATTGGCCGTCGGCGTTGTCGAACACCGCACGGCCACGGATGGTGCCGGTCTTGGGATTGACCTGGTTGTCGACGAAGTTCATCTGCCCCAGGTGGCTATTGCCCTCCTCGTTCGACAAACCCATGTACACCGGCGTGGATTGACTGCGCCGGCCTTGACGGGAGAGCTGGCCGTACTTGAGGAACAGACGCTCGTCGGCATCGAAATAGGCGTAGACCTTGTCGGTGGAGACCACGCTGGTCAGGGCCGATGTGTCGGCGGTGACGATGTTGCCGGCGGTGATTTCGGCACGACTGACCCGGCCGCTGATCGGCGCGGTGACACGGGTGAAGCTCAGGTTCAGGCGTGCCAGATCGAGTTGCGCCTGCACGGCATCGACGGCGGCGCGGGCTTCCTGGGCGGTGGTGGTGCGCGTGTCGGCCAGTTCAGCGGAGATCGCATTGCTGCTCAACAGGCGCTGGCCACGTTGCGCTTCATTGCCAGCTCGAACCAGCGTGGCGCGAGCTTGTTGCAATTGCGCTTCGATGCGGTGTACTTCGTGTTCGAACGGCCGTGGATCGATCTGGAACAGCAAATCCCCTTTCTTCACCGACTCGCCATCGGTGAAGGCAACACGATCGATCTGCCCCGACACCCGCGGTCGAACCACGACGGTTTCCGGCGCTTCCAGACGGGCGGTGACTTCATCCCACTCAGTGATAGGTTGCTCGAGCACTTTCGCGACCGTGACAGGCGGCGCACCCGGAGCCTGGGCGGCATCGGGGGCGTGGCCGCAAGCAGTGAGGGTCGCCAACGCCAATGCAGCAAGGGGGTAACGCAAAGGTTTGAGTGACTGTTCCATGGGGGGTGTCCGCCTGACGGGTTAGGGGTTGGAGAATTCTCGGCCGCGCAGGGGGCTGCGACGAATTGAACGGAGTGAACTTGGCTATCATCATTAATGATGACCGTCATGTTTAAGGGCAAAAAAATGAATGCTCAGATCAAGCCTCTGAATCAACAGGGTTTTTATTGGAAGCCGTCAGACTGACGACAGCGCAGATACAGTCCAATGCGGGCCCAAGGGTTTGCGCTACCTGCAAGGCCCGGGCGGTCGGTTCCATTTTGTGGCCAATGCGTTTAAACAGAGGGTCGTTGAACAGTGTGCGCAGACGCCCCAATGCACCGCTGACCGCCGGCTGGCCCAGGGAAAGTCTTTCTGCGGCCCGTGTGACGTTGCGCTCCTGAATGAGCGCCTCGAAAATCACCAGCAGATTGAGGTCGATACTGCGCAGATCATGACGTTTCATGGGGCGGCACCCTGTGAGGTGTTCTGACTTGAGCCACGGGCTCGTCGGCCTGCAAAACCATTGCCGCGAATTTATATTATGATCATCATCAATACCAGCCCCTCAGCAAAAAATTGCCAAGGCGCTCATCGGATGACAGGACCCCACTCATGAAAGTGACGAAAGACCAGGCAGCAGCCAACAAGGAAGCGATCCTCGGCGCAGCCTCGAAGATGTACCGGGAAAGAGGCATCGACGGCATCGGTATCGGCGAGCTGTCCCGCTCGGTGGGCCTGACCCATGGCGGCTTTTACGGTCAGTTCCCCGGTGGCAAGGAGCAGTTGGCGTCAGAGGCGGTCAGCCGCACGTTCGAAACCAACATCGAAGACTGGCGAGCGGCGAAATCCATCCCCGAACTGCTCAAGGGTTACCTGACCCAGAGTCACCTGAGCAACTGGACCGAAGGCTGCCCGATCCCTGCCCTGGGGGCCGATGTCGCGCGCAATGGCGGTGCTGTCAGCCACTCGTTCACCCAAGGCGTGCAGACCCTGATCGAAACGCTGCTGCCATTGGTCGACGGCGAAACCGATGATGAAAAGCACCAGGAAGCCTTGCGCATCCTGTCATCGATTACCGGGGCCATATTGATCGCCAGAGCCCTGGACAACCCTCGATTGTCGGAGCAGTTCCTGCAATCGGTGATCGATGCCTGGTCTGTCAGCGACGAAAAAACAGTAGAAGGGCTTGCCGCGACCTGATCCAGACAGGTCGCGGCAAGTTCAGGCTTTTTGACTACGCCAGATCGAATCGATCCAGGTTCATCACTTTGGTCCACGCAGCGACGAAGTCCTTGACGAACTGCTGCTGCGCATCGGCGCAGGCATAGAATTCGGCCAAGGCACGCAACTGCGCATTGGAACCGAAGACCAGGTCAACCCGCGTCCCCGTCCACTTCACTGCACCGGTCTTGCGATCGCGCCCTTCATACTCTTGCCGGGCATCCGACACGGGCTTCCACTCCACGCCCATATCCAGCAGGTTGGTGAAGAAGTCATTGGTCAAGGCTTCCGGCCGTGAGGTGAGGACACCGTGTTTGCTCTGGCCGACATTGGTGTTCAACACCCGCAGCCCACCCAGCAATACCGTCATTTCCGGCGCACTGAGCGTCAGCAGTTGCGCCTTGTCGATCAGCAGTTTTTCGGCCGGCACACGGTACTGTTGCTTCAGGTAATTACGGAAGCCGTCGGCAATCGGTTCAAGGAATCCGAAGGATTCGACGTCGGTCTGTTCCTGGCTGGCGTCCATGCGCCCTGGGGTGAAAGGCACCGTCACACTTTGGCCGGCATTTTTCGCGGCCTGCTCCACGCCCACGCCACCGGCGAGCACGATCAGGTCGGCCAGGGAGATTTTCTTGCCGCCACTGTTGAACTCGCCCTGGATGCTTTCGAGTTTTGCCAGCACACGGGCCAGTTGTTCTGGCTGGTTGGACTCCCAGGACTTCTGCGGTGCCAGGCGCAGACGCCCGCCGTTGGCGCCGCCGCGTTTGTCGGAGCCACGGAAAGAGGAAGCCGCCGCCCACGCCGTCGATACCAGTTGCGAGACTGACAGCCCCGAGGCGGCAATTTTGCCCTTGAGTGCGGCCACATCACTGTCGTTGACCAGTGGATGGTCGACGGCAGGGATCGGGTCTTGCCACAGCAGCTCTTCGTTCGGCATTTCCGGGCCGAGGTAGCGTGAGAGCGGCCCCATGTCACGGTGAATCAGCTTGTACCAGGCACGGGCGAAGGCGTCGGCCAACTGGTCTGGATTGGCCAGGAAGCGCCGGGAAATCGGTTCATAGATCGGGTCGAAGCGTAGCGACAGGTCCGTGGTCAGCATCGTCGGATCACGCCGTCTGGACGGATCATGGGCATCTGGAATGGTGCCGGCACCAGCGCCGTTTTTCGGCTTCCACTGGTTTGCCCCCGCCGGGCTCTTGGACAGTTCCCATTCGTAACCGAACAGGTTTTCCAGGTAGTTGTTGCTCCACCGGGTTGGCGTGGTCGTCCAGGTCACTTCCAGGCCGCTGGAGATAGTGTCGCCACCTTTACCGGTACCGAACGTGCTCTTCCAGCCCAGGCCCTGCAGTTCGAGACCAGCGGCTTCGGGCTCAGGTCCGACATGGTCGACAGGGCCGGCACCGTGGGTTTTACCGAAGGCGTGACCGCCCGCAATCAGCGCGACGGTTTCCTCGTCGTTCATAGCCATGCGCGCAAAGGTTTCACGGATGTCCTTCCCGGCGGCGACCGGATCGGAGTTGCCTTCAGGGCCTTCGGGGTTKACGTAGATCAGGCCCATCTGCACGGCGGCGAGTGGGTTTTCCAGATTGCGCTCTGCGGGAGCTTGCCCGGCATCTTTGCCATATCGCACGTCGCCACCCAGCCACTTGCTTTCCGAGCCCCAGTAGACGTCTTCGTCCGGTTCCCAGACATCCGGGCGGCCACCGGAAAAACCAAAGGTCTTGAAGCCCATGGACTCCAGTGCAACGTTGCCGGTGAGGACGATCAGGTCGGCCCAGGAAATTTTGTTGCCGTACTTTTGCTTGATCGGCCAGAGCAGTCGACGGGCCTTGTCGAGGCTGACGTTGTCCGGCCAGCTGTTGAGCGGTGCAAAGCGTTGCTGGCCGGAGCCGGCGCCGCCCCGGCCGTCACCGGTGCGATAGGTGCCTGCGGCGTGCCAGGACATGCGGATAAAGAAAGGCCCATAGTGACCGAAGTCCGCCGGCCACCAGTCCTGGGAATCGGTCATCAGCGCAGTCAGGTCTTTTTTCAACGCCTGGAAGTCCAGGCTCTTGAAGGCTTCGGCGTAGTTGAAGTCGCCCCCCAACGGGTCTGATTTGGGCGAGTGTTGACTCAAGATCTTCAGGTTCAGTTGGTTCGGCCACCAGTCGCGGTTCGTCGTGCCACCGCCAGCGGCGTTATTAAACGGGCATTTCGATTCAGTTGACATGGCATCTCCTCTTGATTTTGTTTTCAGCTAATCATCCTTAAGCGTGGATCCGGATCACCGATTGAAGAAATAGCTTTTCGGTATGGGATCCATAGCCTTAAGGCTATGACAGCCCAGTGATCAGTCGCTCCAGAACATCCATTAAAGTACCGGTCCGGGAAACTGTCGCTTCATCTTGGGAGATAGCTGATAAACAGTTCAAATCAGCAAGCAAATGCAAGATCATGTACACCTGCCACAATGGATGGGTAGCCTTTGCTGCATGGACGCTGGCGATCGTAAGAATTGTTTGCCGCGAGAGGTTTCGCCATGCTCCTCAAAGCCATTGTCATCTGGTCATTGCTGTCGATCATCGTCGCCGCCGTGTTCTGTCGCCTGATGCATAACGCCAAGGTCGCCGACCGGGCGCTCAAGATCGCCAGGCCGGATCATCAGCCTCATGAACGAAATGCTGGCAATGCTTCCATGCCCCGGGACAAAAGTGGCAGTGACGATTCGGATTACCACGCGGCCTGAGCCATTCAGGGCGTTCCTGCACTCAATAAAAAACCGGCTATTCACACATTCTGTGTAACAACCTTTGTAGGAAATGGGTTGTTTGTTATTGCGAAAATTCCTATTTGTTCATTTTGGCTATGCCATTGGATTGCGTTCAGCACGCGTCCCACCGTCTTATTCGTCGTCGCCCAATATTCTCTCTGCTCAGCGCTTCTGCCTAGATGAGAAGGAAAGGCAACTCAAATCGATGACGATAAGGAAGTTGTAAATGAATGCACCTGTGCACCCCTTGTATACCAACGAAGTCTCCGCTGAATTTCTTCGCAGTCTTGACGCCCCGCTGGTCGGCAGCCGTCTCTGCAATGGCGACGAGATCATCAACACCTTACAGGGCGGTTGTTTGTTAGTGGGACGTGAAGGTGTGTCGATGGCCGAGGACTTTCTGCCTTCCATCAAGGAGGAAGAACATCAATGAACGAAGGACATTTCATTGGCCTGCATGACAAGACTACCTGTGGCGGCAAAGTCCTGGATGGTCATACCGGAGTCATGATGTACGGCATCGCCCATGCCCGCGAAGGTGATCGGGTCACCTGTGGCAAGGACGGCAAGACTTACAAGATCGTCGGTGGCATTTCCTACATGATCAGTCATGGCAAAGCCGTGGCGGGCACGCTGGACAGCCACAGCGATTGCCCCTGCAAGGCCCGGCTGATCCCTTCGGTGGTCACGGCCACCTATCGCAGCGCTAATTCTGCACCGCGAACGGGCAGGAGCGCCGCGCAACCCGTTTCCAGTGCTGCAACCAGTCAACCGGCCGCGCCACGTCAGCCTGGTTTCGCCCCTTCGAACCCTCCAGCGCCTGCGATATTCGCCCGCGCGAAACCTCAAGAGCCGGGCTTCCATGTGGTACCCAAAAGCATGACCCGCGAGGCATTGGAGGCAACGCTGTTCGCCACGCCCGATGCCGTCGTGATGCGCAAGTTTCGAGCGCTCAATCCTGAGCGAGGCGATATCAAGGCCGGTTCGCTGATCGTACTGAGCGATCCGAACAACACCTCCTGCACCTACCAGGAAGCGCAGCTGATGCAGGCCGCGCAACAGGTCAAGTTGGCACTCGATCCCCTGACGCCGGACGAAGCGGAATTCATGTTCCGCCACGCGGYTGAAATCGCCAGCTTTACTGGCCAATCCTCGACCTGGCTTGGCGTCAGCGCGGTGGTGATGGAAAAACACCTGACCCGACTGCGTGACACCCTGCAAGCCATGGAGCGCCTGCATCAGGACAGCTATCGTCAGCATGGGCACCTGCGGTCGCCGCAGTTCTTCGCCGAACGCCAGCGGCTGCTCGCCCAGCTGGACGCCCACTTGCTGAACTCCACTCGCCTGCGTGGCTACACGACATTGGGTGATCATCCCAAACTAAAAACGGCGCTCGGCATTTCCAGTCGCAGTCTGGTGCACCACTGGGACAAGGCTGGTGCGCCGGGGCAGATACCGGGTTACGCGACCCATGTGAAGGCGATCAGTCGGGCGGCGAAGTACATGGGCGCCGGGGGGTACATCGGAATTGGGATTGGTGGAGTTTCATCGTTGCTGGCTATTCAGGAAGTTTGTGTTGGTGACTCTGGAGCGGCTTGTGAGAAGGTGAAATTTACTGAAGGAGGAAAATTTGTAGGGTCTACCATTGGTGGGATTGCGGGTGGGGCAGGAGCTCCTTTGATTAGTGGCTCTATTTGCCTTGCGCTTGGGGTTACCACGGCAATAGGTGGTGTTATCTGCGTTGGGGCCGTGGTAGGGATTAGCGCGTGGGTGGGGACAGAAGCGGGTGGTATGGGGGGCGAATTCGTAGGTGAGAAAATGTTTGAAATAAGACAGCCATGACCAGCATCGACACTTGGTCCCCGTGGATTGCAGTTACTGTTGCTGGCGGTCCAATTCTGCTGGGGGCTATGAACATTGCTTACTGCCTGTACCTGAGCCGTCGTCATCTGGATGCCATGATGGAAGCCTTGAAAAACAGTCGCTACATTTTCATTTGGGGGCCAGGATGGCGGGGGCAGGGCTGGTTTGGGGGATTTGTACTGATCACTAAAATTGCCGGGATGGTAGTGCGACCGAGGGCGTATATACGCCTCGGTGATGTGGACCCTATCGATATCGAAAACTTCCCGCCCCACCTGAAGCGTCTTCTGATGATTAACGTAGTAATGACGATCATTACTCTAAGTTGGATGGCGATTACCTACGCTCTACTGAAATTCAGATAACTCAATGGACGACTTTCCAAGTTGAAGTAGTCCTCGGCATTTCCAGTCGAAGCCTGGTGCACCACTGATAAAAGGCCGGTGCACCAGGAAAGATAAGAAGCAGGACTGCGAAATGCAAACGGCACCGGAACAGACCGTGTGAAAACGTGGTTTGCCAAGATCAAAAACAAATGCCCCGACTTGTCGGGGCATTTGTTGGGTTGGCCTTCAGTGCATTTTCACACAGTCTGCTCAGCCGGTTTTTTTATGTCACTCAACAGCACTTCGGTCCGGCTTTACTGCCGTAACGGGCCTCTTGGCGCTCGCGAAAGAACGCTTCGTAGTCCATCACCGGTTTGTCCGGGTGTTTGGTCTGCATATGCTCGACGTAGTTGTCGTAGTCGGGCATGCCGACCATCAGGCGTGCGGCCTGACCGAGGTATTTACCGAGGCGACTCAGGTCATTGAACATGATCAGGCATCCGGCAGCGCGTGGAATGGCGCTTCCTTATCCGTACGCTCCTTGGTGCCCCAGGCGGCAATACCGACCTTGAGCGCAAAGAACAGGATGCTGAACACCACGAACAGGAACAGCGCGGTCAGCGTTGCGTTGGTGTAGGCGTTGAAGATCACGTGCTGCATCTGGTCGATACTCTTGGCCGGGGCCAGCACCTGACCGTTGGCCAGGGCATCGCTGTACTTCTTCGCCAGGGCGAGGAAGCCGATCGCCGGGTTGGCATCGAACAGCTTGATGAAGCCCGCTGTCGTGGTGCAGATCAGCAACCATACCGCCGGCAGCAAGGTGACCCAGACATAACGCTGGCGCTTCATCTTGATCAGCACCACGGTGCCGAGCATCAGCGCGATACCGGCCAGCATCTGGTTGGAGATGCCGAACAGCGGCCACAAGGTGTTGATGCCACCCAATGGATCGATCACACCCTGATACAGCAGATAACCCCACATGGCCACGCAACCGGCGGTAGCGATCAGGTTGGCAGTCCAGGACTCGGTACGGCGCAGGGCCGGCACGAAGGAGCCGAGCAAGTCCTGGAGCATGAAACGCCCGGCACGGGTACCGGCGTCGACTGCGGTCAGGATGAACAATGCTTCAAACAGGATCGCGAAGTGGTACCAGAACGCCATGGTGTTCTCGCCCGGCAACACGTGGTGCAGGATCTGCGCGATCCCCACCGCCAGGGTCGGCGCACCGCCGGCACGGGCCAGGATGGTGGTTTCACCGATGTCATGGGCCACGGCTTGCAGGGCTTCCGGAGTAATGGCAAAACCCCAGCTGCTGACGGTTTGCGCAACGGCAACTGCATCAGCGCCAACCACCGCGGCCGGGCTGTTCATGGCGAAATACACGCCCGGATCGATCACCGAAGCCGCGACCATGGCCATGATGGCCACGAACGATTCCATCAGCATTCCGCCATAACCGATGTAGCGGGCATGACCTTCACTGGCGAGCAGCTTCGGCGTGGTCCCGGAAGCGATCAGCGCGTGGAAACCCGACACCGCGCCACAGGCGATGGTGATGAACAGGAACGGGAACAGCCCGCCCTTCCACACCGGGCCGGTGCCGTCGATGAACTGGGTCAGGGCCGGCATTTTCAGCTCGGGCATGGTCACCAGGATGCCGATGGCCAGGGCGACGATGGTGCCGATCTTCAGGAAGGTCGAGAGGTAGTCACGGGGCGCCAGGATCAGCCACACCGGTAACACCGCCGCGACAAAACCGTAGCCGATCAGCATCCAGGTGATCTGCAGACCGGTAAAGCTRAASGCCTTGGCCCACACCGGATCCGCGGCAATCTGCCCGCCGAGCCAGATCGAACCSAGCAGCAATAGCACGCCGATCACCGAGATTTCACCGATGCGACCCGGACGGATGTAGCGCATGTARATGCCCATGAACATCGCGATCGGGATGGTCGCCATCACCGTGAAAATGCCCCACGGGCTTTCGGCCAGGGCTTTCACCACGATCAACGCCAGCACCGCGAGGATGATGATCATGATCAGGAAGCAACCGAACAGCGCGATGGTCCCGGGGATGCGGCCCATTTCCTCACGGACCATGTCGCCCAGCGAACGGCCGTTGCGGCGGGTGGACATGAACAGGACCATGAAGTCCTGCACCGCACCGGCCAGCACCACGCCAGCAATCAGCCACAGCGTGCCGGGCAAGTAGCCCATCTGCGCCGCCAGCACCGGAC
>NZ_JBFUID010000072.1:0-27983 GCF_056402055.1 Pseudomonas sp. P4_C4
GCCCTCCCATTCGTAGCTGCCGACGAATTGGCTGGCGGTGATGCTGGCCTGGACCCAGCGTTCACCGGCGGCCAGTTTTCCGTCGGCTGCCAGGCATGCCAGTTTCGCGCTGGTGCCGGTCCCGCAGGGCGAGCGGTCGTAGGCCTTGCCGGGGCACATGACAAAGTTGCGGCTGTCGGCGTGGTCGTCGTCGGCGAACAGTTCGATGTGGTCGATCAGCGCGCCGTCTTCGCCGTGGATGCCTTGAGCTTCCAGGGCCTTGAGCATTGCCCAGGTGTACTCGGTGAGGAACTCGACGTTGTCCATCTGCAACGCCTGACCGTGATCGGACACCAGGAAAAACCAGTTGCCGCCCCAGGCGATGTCGCCGTACACGCGGCCATGCCCCGGCACTTGGACCGGCACCTGTTGGCGGTAGCGGTAGGCGGGCACGTTGCGCAGGGTGACGTTGCCGTCCTCATGCAACGTGGCGCTGACCGGGCCGACCGGTGTATCGATCTTGTGCTCGCCGGGCTGGATATGCCCCAGGTAATGCAGCGAGTTGACCAGGCCGATAGTGCCGTGGCCGCACATGCCGAGGTAGCCGGCGTTGTTGAAGAAGATCACGCCGCAGGTGGCATCCGGCGACACCGGTTCGCAATACAGCGCACCCACCAGCACATCGTTGCCGCGGGGCTCCAGCAGGCAGGCGCGACGCCATTGGTCATGCTGCTCGCGCAGGGCATCGCGCTTCTCAGCCATGGTCCGGCCAGGCAGTTGGGGCAGGCCCGACATCACCAGGCGAGTCGGTTCGCCGCCGGTGTGGGAATCAATGACATGTACTTTTTTCATAAACCTTTCCATTGGAAAAACTCAGAGGTTTTGCTGGCCTGAATCTCAGCGGGAAGTCTGGATGGACGCGCCAATCGGACGCTGGCCGCTGTAAACGGGATCGGCTTCGGCTTCACCGTCCTCGTCTTCCAGGCGAACCAGATGCGCCGGTACGCCGGTGGCCGCGCCCCAGTAGTAGATGCCCATCGCACAAGCCGCCACGACCACGGTGTCGAAGGGATGGGTGAGTACGCCCATGCCGCCGAAACTGCCCAGCCACGACAGCACGATGGTCACGGCGTAGAAGCCGATCAGCCATGCCGAAGAGCGCACTTGCTGGGCCAGGCTCAGGTGTTGGGTCGGCACGAAACGTCCGCACAGCAGGTACACCACGAACATCAGGATCTGCAGGCCGAGCAGCCAGGACACGGTGCTCCAGCCGGACCAGTAGACGATCAGCGCGGCGATGATGAACGACACCGGGCCGAGGACACCCATGCGCTTGACCTTGAACGGACGCGGCATGTCCGGCGCATTGCGGCGCAGGGCGGCCACCGACACCGGGGCCACGGCGTAGCTCAACACCAGCGCGGCGGAGACCACGTTGATCAGGGCTTCCCAGGAGGGGAAGGGCAGGGTCCAGAACACCGACAGGGCAAAGGTCAGCCACAGCGCCGGACGCGGGATGCCGGACTTTTCATCGATACGGGTGAAGACCTTGAAGAAGGTGCCGGTTTGCGCCCAGCCGTAGATCACCCGCGGTGTCGCGTTCATGTAGATGTTGCCGCAACCGCTGGGGGAGATCACCGCGTCGGCCACCACCAGATAAGCCAGCCAGCCCACACCCAATGCCAGGGCGATGTCGCGGTAGGGCAGGGCCAGTTCCTTGGCGACGCCGGCCCAACCGTTGGCGAGCATTTCGGTGGGCACGCCGCCGAGGAACGCCACTTGCAACAACACATAGATGGCGGTAGAGAGCAGTACGGAGAGGATCAATGCAATCGGAATGGTACGTTGCGGATTCTTCACTTCGCTGGCCACCGAGATGATCGGCGTCAACCCCAGGTAGGCGAAGATAATGCCGCCGGCGGACACCGCCATCTCGACACCTGACAGCCCGAACGGCATGAAGCCCTGGGACTGGAAGTTCTCCGGTTTGAAGAAAGTGAACAGCACGCCGATCACCAGCAACGGCACGATGAACTTGAACAGGCTGATCAGGTTGTTGGCCTTGGCGAAGGTTTTCACGCTGTAGTAGTTGAGCATGAAGAACAGGCACAGCAGGCCGAACTGCACCAGCCAGCCAAGCGCCGTTGGATTGCTGGAGCCGGCCTGGGTCAATGCGGGAAACCACGCAGCGGCATACTGGCGTGCGGCGACCACCTCGATGGCCACCAGGCTGGAAAACGCGATCAGCGTGATGAAGCCCATCAGGTAACCCAGCAGCGGGCCGTGGGAGTAAACCGGGTAGCGAATCACACCGCCGGCACGGGGCAGCGCCGCGCCGAGTTCACAGTAGACGATGCCCAACAGCAGCACCGCAAAACCGCCCAGCAGCCAGGAAAAGATCCCCGCCGGCCCCGCGATGGCGGACACGTGACTGGCTGCGAACAGCCAGCCGGAGCCGAAGATCGCCCCCAGTCCGATAAACGTAAGGTCTATCAACGAAAGTTGTTTTTTGAACTTGCCTTGGCCTGACATGGCATCGCCTTCTTGTGAGTTATTGGATAGGCAGGTGTGCACTTCAAATCGCCCTTTTCGGTTTTGCCGAGGAGGGCGGTGGCCATAGAGTGAACTCGGCGGCTTACTCGCGATTGATGTTTTCCTTGGGTGTCGATGACGAAATCAGCACAATGGGCAATGTCCGATTTTTGCGAGGGGGCGGTTGATGACTCAGGATGCGTTTGCGCTGTTGTGCCAGGGCGACGACTCGAACCGCCCCGAATCCATCGAACAACTGCTGGCCGGCGTGGCGCTGCTGCTGCCCATGCTCGATGTCATTCCCAATGCGGCGATCTTCATCAAGGATGTGCAGGCGCGCTATGTCATGGCCAATCGCACGCTGGTGCAACGCTGTGGCTTGAAGCAGCTAAAACCTCTGCTGGGGAAAACCAGCGCCGAGGTGTTTCCCGAACAATTGGGGCCTGGTTACACCGAGCAGGACCGGCGAGTGCTGGAGCAGGGTTTTGTACTGGAAGACCAGCTGGAGTTGCATCTGTACGGCAGCCGCGAGCCGGGCTGGTGCCTGACCCATAAACGACCCTTGTATAACCGCCACAATGAAATCATCGGCTTGGCGGGCATCTCGGTCGATCTGCAATCGGCCAGTGATACGCACCCGGCGTACCAGCGCCTGGCGGCGGTGGACGAACACATTCGCGCGCATTTCAACCGTCGCGTCACCCTCGGCGAGTTGACGCGGATCGCCGGCATTTCAGTGGCGCAGCTGGAACGCTACTGCAAGCGCGTGTTCCACCTGACGCCCCGGCAGATGATCCAGAAGGTTCGCCTGGAGCATGCGCATCGGTTGCTCCACACCGATATGCCGATCACCGAGGTTGCCCTGCAGTGCGGCTATACCGACCACAGCGCGTTCACCCGGCAGTTCAAGGCCTTGACCGGCTTCACCCCGCGCCAGTACCGCCAGGCCACGGGACACGAGCAGCCGTCCGGTCTGGATTAGCGACGCGCCAGGGATCGCCCTGTAAACTGGCCGCGCAAAAGGCGCCTGCCTTATCCTTTCAAGCAAGAGAACCTGCAATGGCAAACCACGACCTGACCTTTACCCCCGATCCTGATGCGGATTCGATTTCCTCCGACGTCGTCGGTTTCGGCGGTGTGCTGGTCTCCACCCAGATCCCCACCCGCGCCGACGGCAGCCTCGAATTGGGCGACATCACCTTGCAAAGCGAATGCACCCTGCAAGCGCTGAAGGTTGCGCTGGAGCGTGCCGGCAGCTCCATGGACCGCGTGATGCACCTGACCATCTACCTCACCGACATGGCCGACCGCGCCGCGTTCAACGAAGTCTACAAGCGCTACTTCGCCAAGCCATGGCCGGTGCGCGCTGCTGTCGGGGTTGCCTCGTTGGCAGTGCAAGGCATGCGCGTGGAAGTGACCGCGATGGCCGCCAAGGCCTGATGTAGGAGCGAGCTTGCTCCGGGCGGCGTTCCGACGATGAACATAAGGGCGACGCGTGCATACAGGAATGCCCGCGTCATCGTTAACGTCCATCGCGAGCAAGCTCGCTCCTACAAGGATTCAGGCAGGCCGGGCCTACGCAATACACCACCTGGCAGCGCACGAGTGCCGGTCAGGCGTTTCGCCGCTACAATGCACGCCTCGACCGTGACAAGCCTGACTAAAAAAACTATGTCTTTGCCCAAACATCACCTGGAATTGCTCAGCCCTGCCCGCGATGTGAGCATCGCCCGCGAGGCCATCCTGCATGGCGCCGATGCCATCTACATCGGTGGCCCGAGCTTCGGCGCCCGCCACAATGCCTGCAACGAAGTGAGCGATATCGCCCAGTTGGTGGAATTCGCCCGTCGTTACCATGCCCGGGTGTTCACCACCATCAATACCATCCTGCACGACAACGAACTGGAGCCGGCCCGCAAGCTGATCCACCAGTTGTACGACGCCGGCGTCGATGCGCTGATCGTCCAGGACCTGGGGGTGATGGAGCTGGATATTCCGCCGATCGAACTGCACGCCAGTACCCAGACTGACATCCGTACCCTGGAGCGGGCGAAGTTCCTCGATCAGGCCGGTTTCTCGCAACTGGTGCTGGCCCGTGAGTTGAATCTCCAGGAGATCCGCGCCATTGCCGACGAAACCGATGCGGCCATCGAGTTCTTTATCCATGGCGCGTTGTGCGTGGCGTTTTCCGGCCAGTGCAATATTTCCCACGCCCAGACCGGGCGCAGCGCCAACCGTGGCGACTGCTCGCAAGCCTGCCGTCTGCCGTACACCCTCAAGGACGAAAAGGGCGGCGTGATCGCTTACGAAAAGCACCTGCTGTCGATGAAGGACAACAACCAGAGCGCTAACATCCGCGCCCTGGTCGAGGCCGGCGTGCGTTCGTTCAAGATCGAGGGCCGCTACAAGGACATGGGCTATGTGAAGAACATCACGGCCTACTACCGCCAGCGCCTCGACGATGTTCTCGAAGATCGTCCTGACCTGGCCCGCGCTTCCAGCGGCCGCACCGCGCACTTCTTCCTGCCCGACCCGGAAAAAACCTTCCACCGTGGCAGCACCGATTACTTCGTCACGGACCGCAAGATCGATATCGGCGCCTTTGACTCGCCGACCTTCACCGGTCTGCCGGTGGGTGTGGTGGAGAAAGTCGCCAAGCGTGACATGCAGGTCGTGACGCACGAGCCGCTGTCCAACGGCGACGGCCTCAACGTGCTGGTCAAGCGTGAAGTGGTGGGTTTCCGTGCCAACATCGCCGAGCCCAAAGGCGAGTTCGAGGAAGACGGCGAGAAGCGCTATCGCTATCGCGTCGAGCCCAACGAGATGCCGGAGGGGATGTACAAGCTGCGCCCCAACCATCCGCTGAATCGCAATCTCGATCACAACTGGCAACAGGCGCTGCAAAAGACCTCTGCCGAGCGTCGTATCGCCCTGAGCTGGGTCGCTCGCCTGCGTGAAGAACAGCTGGAACTGAGCGCTACCAGCGAAGAAGGCATCAGCGCCAGCGTCACCCTGAACGGCCCGTTCGGCGCCGCCAACAAGCCGGAACAGGCGCTGGAGCAATTGCAGGATCTGCTCGGTCAACTGGGCACCACGCAGTACCACGCCATCGACATCAAGCTGGACGCGCCGCAGGCGTACTTCATCCCGAACTCGCAGCTCAAGGCCTTACGCCGTGAAGTGATCGAAGCCTTGACCCAAGCGCGGATCGCCGCCCACCCGCGTGGCAGCCGTAAAGCTGAAACCAGCCCGCCGCCGGTGTACCCGGAGTCGCACCTGTCGTTCCTGGCCAACGTCTACAACCAGAAGGCCCGCGACTTCTATCACCGCCATGGCGTCAAGCTGATCGACGCGGCCTACGAGGCCCACGAGGAAACCGGCGAGGTGCCGGTGATGATCACCAAGCACTGCCTGCGTTTCTCCTTCAACCTGTGCCCGAAACAGGCCAAGGGCGTCACCGGCGTACGCACCAAGGTCGCGCCGATGCAACTGATCCACGGCGATGAAGTACTGACGCTGAAGTTCGACTGCAAGCCTTGTGAGATGCACATCATCGGCAAGATGAAGGGCCACATCCTCAACCTGCCGCAACCGGGCAGCGTGGTAGGGCACATCAGCCCCGAAGACCTGCTCAAGACCATCCCGCGCGCGCCGCACTGAGTGACCGGTGAGTGCGCCGCAACGGCGCGCTCACCTGTTGTTCAATACCCTGTGTAGTTGAAGTAAACGAATGCCACGGCAACAGCCAGACCAAACGCTGCCAGGGCTTTTGTTTGTGCGGTTGCCTGAAATTCGCTCGACCCTTGCTCATGGGGTTGCGAGTACGCGGTGGCGTCATGGCGGCGCTGCAGAATGGCCCGATAGGTGTAACCCAAGCCGACCAGCAGGAAAATAGCCATCAGGCCAAGGGTCAGCCAACGTATCGTTGCCGGTTTTCCAGCGGCGGATACGCGCATCTCGTCTTCACAGGCCGCGCTCTCGAACTCCAGGACAGAAATGGGTTGGTAAACCGTCAAGGGCCGCTGCACATCACTGTGTATCGCCGCCATTTGTTCCAGGTCCAGTGCCTGATACTTCCAGAGCGTCATCGATCCTTCCCGGCAGTAGGTGAATGAAGCGGGGCTCGAGGCGCCGATGATGCAGGCATCGTCAATTCCGATTTTTTTCAGGGTTTCCATCGCAGACCGTGTGAAGTCCATTTCGAGAATGGGAATGACGCCGTTGGCAGACACCGCGACCGACACCAGCAGGCTCGCGATGACGCAGAGGGTTGATATTTTCAAAGTCGAGACCCCCTCGTTTTTTGTAGGTTCTTTGTGATAAACGCGGGGTCTGGTTGCAACCTGCTTTTGCTGAAGTCTAGACGCTGGCGACAAACCTGGAGCTGGCGGTTGAAACTATTCGCAGGTTTCGGCGACGGCTTTTTCAGCTCGTTTGTATTCCTGTTTGACGTCGGTGGGGATGCGCTGCTTTTTCAGTTCCTGACCGAGGAAGGGTTGCTCGCCCCTGGACTGGACCTCTGCGTCCTCGGCCGTTATCTGCGCTTCGATGGCCGCAGCATGCTTGTCGATGACGGCATCGACCTCGGCTGCATTTTTGGCGGTATCGAGCGCTAGAACCAACTGGCCGGCCTCGGCTTTTTCGGCTTCGGCATAGGCTTCGACCGTCAACCCGGAGGCCAAGGCTCTCGTCTGGGTTTCCAGCCGATTGAGATGTTCCCGGGCGGCCTTGCAGACCGTTTCCTGTCGCTGGCTCTGGATGTGTTCCCAGGTGTGCAACCCATAGATCGCGGCCCCGACCACCAGTAGGGTTGCAGCGGTAGCCATTAATTTGCCTTTCACATTGGCGCCCTCAGATGACAAGGGGAAGGGTGTTGCGCACACGATTCCCGATTCCATTCGAGTAAGGAAAAGCGTAGCAGACCTGGTCGGGCTGAACGTGTGTCGACCACTCGCCAAGATGCGGTTCAACACTAAGCGTCTGTTTTAAAAAACAAATTGTTTTGTTGGGGCTTCCCAAACGAGACAAAGGTTGGTAAATTTGCGCCCACTCTTGCACAGGCCCTCAGGGAGCCTCTCGCGCAAGCAGGCAACAGCTCTTGTTGCCACTCAAGAAAGCGAGTGCCAGGCACTCATCGCAACAGATACAGGGGCGTCGCCAAGCGGTAAGGCAGCAGGTTTTGATCCTGCCATGCGTTGGTTCGAATCCAGCCGCCCCTGCCATTTTTTATTCCTGCGTAATCAGATAACACTCGACTGACGGTTATTATTCGTCGGTTTTTCCGTTTTTGCGCCCGTTTTCCACCTCTACCGAAAGCGCTCCGGGATGGCCTCGGCAAACGGATACCAGGAAAACCAGGGTCTTGCCTCGTCGATCACGCGCTTGACCGAGGTCCTTTGGACCAACCTGTCGAAATAAGCACTCAAGTGCTGGTAATCGTCGGGAAACGGCACGAGGGTGCTGGCGTAGAACAGCGCCGGGGCGGCGGCGCAATCGGCCATGCTGAACGCCGGGCTGGCCACCCAGGTTCTTGCCGCCAGTTGACGTTCAAGCATGCCGTACGCCGTTGTCAGCGCGGCGCGTTCCCGGGTCAGGTCACCGTTGGCGGCGTTCATTCGGTCAGCGACGATCTTCTGCATCGGCACCTGAACGTGCAGGTCGAAAAAACGATCCCACAGACGTACTTCCAGGGCGGTTTCCCGATCTTCGGGAATCAGCTGCGCCTGGCCGGGATGAATCCGGTCCAGGTACTCAATGATCACGCTCGACTCCGGCACAACCTTTTGCCGGGCGTGATCGCGAAGCACCGGGAACTTGCCGATCGGCCACAGCGCTTGAAGTTCGGCCCGGTCGGCATCGTTGCCCAGATCGATAACTCTTTTTTCAAACTCGATGTTCAGTTCATAGAGCGCGATCAGCGCTTTGTGGCAGAACGACGAGAGCGGGTGGAAATAAAGAGTCAGTGACATCCTTCAAATCCTCGGTGAGATGGAAACCACTTGATTATCCGTCGCCATCGGCCAATGCGCGAGGTGCTCCATCCCGATGTCCGGTGCGGGCTATTCGGGTTAGAGTGCAGATCCTGGCCTGAATATCAGGTATGACGCGTTTAAGGTCATATAACCATGCACCAGATCGGACTCATTGTTTACCCCGGTTTCCAGGTTCTGGGCCTGGCCATGTGTGCCGCCTTCGAGTTGGCCAACAGCGCCGCAGATGAGCCGTTGTACCGCATTGCATTACTGTCCGAACCGGGTGGCATGGTGCAGACGTCCGCCGGTTTTGCTGTGCAGACCGAGGCGTTCGACCAGCGTGCGTTCGATACGCTACTGGTCATGGGCGACAACCTGATCCGCCCGACCACGCCGGGCATGCTGGAGTTTTTGCGCCGCGCCAGTCACGGCACCCGGCGTCTGGGCTCGATTTGCACGGGGGCGAATGCGTTGGCGGAGGCCGGTTTGCTCGACGGTCGGCGGGCGACCACCCATTGGGCGCATGTGCCGTCCTTTCGCAAGGCGTACCCGAACGTGAAGGTCGAGGAAGACCGGATCTTCATCAACGATGGCCACCTGTGGACCGCGGCGGGGATGAGCGCATGCGTGGACCTGGCGTTGGCACTGGTGGAGATGGATCTGGGGGCCGACGTTGCACGCAAGGTGGCGCGGCAATTGGTGGTGTACCACCGGCGTTCCGGTGGGCAGTCGCAGTTTTCGGTGATGCTGGAACTGGCCCCCAAGACCGATCGCATACAGGCCGCGCTGAACTACGCCAAACAGAATCTCAAGTCCGCGCTGTCAGTCGAGGAACTGGCCAGCGCGGCCAATCTCAGCCCTCGGCAATTCAGTCGGGTGTTTCATGCCGAAACCGGCCAGTCTCCGGCCAAGGCCATCGAAAACCTGCGGGTCGAGTCGGCCCGGTTGATGATGGAAAGCGGGCGGTACTCCATCGATGTGGTGGCGACGGACACGGGCTTTGGTGACCGGGAACGTATGCGTCGCGCTTTTATTCGGGCGTTCGGGCAGCCGCCACAGGTGATTCAGCGTGCCAGTCGGGGCTGAATCATGATGTCCTGAAAGGTGGTGTATACGACATTCATGTCGCTATATTATTATCGTAATATTTATCTCGTTGAAACTTTTCCCTCAATGAGATCACCGCCATGACCCTCGTCAAAGCCGCTGCCGTACAAATCAGTCCCGTTCTTTACAGCCGTGAAGGCACCGTCGACAAAGTGGTGCAGAAGATTCTCGACCTCGGCGAGCAGGGCGTGCAATTTGCCGTGTTCCCGGAAACCGTTGTGCCCTACTACCCGTACTTTTCCTACGTGCAGTCGCCGTTCGAAATGGCCGCCGAACACCTCAAGCTGCTGGACCAGGCTGTCACCGTGCCTTCGGACGCCACCGATGCCATCGGCGCTGCGGCCAGGCAAGCGGGCATGGTCGTGTCCATCGGCGTCAACGAGCGCGATGGCGGCACGCTGTACAACACGCAGTTGCTGTTCGATGCCGACGGCTCGCTGATCCAGCGTCGCCGCAAGATTTCCCCGACCTACCACGAACGCATGATCTGGGGCATGGGCGACGGTTCCGGCCTGCGGGCCGTCGACAGCGCGGCAGGGCGCATTGGGCAACTGGCCTGCTGGGAGCATTTCAACCCGCTGGCCCGTTATGCCTTGATGGCCGATGGCGAACAGATCCATGCGGCCATGTACCCGGGGTCGTTTGCAGGTCCGCTGTTCGCCTCGCAAATGGAAGTCAGCATTCGCCAACATGCCCTGGAGGCCGCGTGCTTTGTGGTCAATTCCACGGCGTGGTTGTACCCCGAGCAACAGGCGCAGATCATGGCCGACACCGGTTGCGCCATCGGTCCGATCTCGGGTGGCTGCTACACGGCGATCGTCGGCCCGGACGGTGTGGTGCTGGGTTCGTTGCAGGAAGGTGAGGGCGAGGTGATTGTTGATCTCGACATGAGCCAGATCGACAAGCGCAAACGCATGATGGATTCCCGTGGCCACTACAGCCGCCCGGAATTGCTGAGCCTGCTGATCGACCGCACCCCGCAATCCCATGTGCATGAACGCAGCGCGCATCCGAAGCTGGCCGAGCAGACCGGGCTGGAAGAAGTGATGGGTTAGTTCCGGGCAAAAAAAACAGGGGACTTCATGGAAGTCCCCTTTTGTTTGTCCGCGTTGCAGGTTTCGTTTCAGCGACGCCAGAAGCAACGAGCCAGCAGTGCATCGATGCTGAGCTTGCCGCCACCCATCAGCAACAGCGGCGTGAAGGCCACCAGGTAGATCAATGGCAGTTTGAAGTTGCCGTAACCCTTGTTGCTGATGGCATAGCCTTGGGCAAGTTCACTCAGGGTATGCCAGTCGGCGGGCCAATGGATGGCGGCGGTTGCGACGAGGGTCACCACCATCAGGCTCAACGCCGAAAAACGTGTGCCCAGGCCCAGCAGCAAGGTCATGGAAAAGACCAGTTCGGCCCACATCGACAGTTCCCAGTTCAGCGTCGCTGGAAGGTAGTCGAACGGAAACGGGAAGCGCTCCTGGATATCGGTGAACCAGTTCTGGCCGTTGAATTTCTCCAGGCCGGACTCGAAGAACTCCCAGGCGAGGAACACCCGCAGCGCCAAAGGCGCAACCCAGTCGCCGGCACGGTCGAGGTTCAGGTACAGGCCTTTGACGGCCGAAGAAATGGAGGTGCTCATGGATGTTGATCTCTTTCAGGTCGGGGAGGCGGGGCAACGGCGTGCCCGGTGAGTTGAGCGCTTTGATCGGCCTGGCCAATCGACAGGCGTATTCCATCAATGGGGTGTATCTGTGGTGTGTCGTTGTGGCGGGGTTTTGAGTGCGGGGTGTGTCGGGGGCGGAGCTGTACACATTGAGATACGTAAGCGGCCACCACTTACCCCTGTAGGAGCGAGCTGGCTCGCGATGGTCGTTAACGAAAACGCGTGCCTGCTGGATAAACGCGGTGTTCCGGAGTCCATCGCGAGCAAGCTCGCTCCTACAGGGAAATTGCTATACATTTTCCAACCGCCCACAGCATGGTGATACCGCTTCATGTCTCTTGCGCTCGAACGTCTAGTCGCTGGCACGCCCATCCCTTTCGCCGGTAATCGTGTCACTGTTGTCAGCCCCGAACTGGCGCAACGCTTCCAGCCCGGTGACCACCTGCTGGTGGAGCAGGTCAGCGGCGAGTTGCTGCTGATCCCCGTGGCGGACCAGCAAGCGGCCAGCGTCGCGATCGAGCGCGCCGAAGCGGCGTTTACCGCGCTGTCGGCGGTGTCCGATCAAGCGATCAGCGCCTTCTTCGATCTGTTTGCCCAGCGCCTTGAAACCCCGGAGTGCTGGGCCTTTATCGAGACCGCCAACCTGGCCGACATCGAACGGGCCAAGGCGCGCGGTCGCTCGACCACCCGGTTGCTGGCCGATGAGCGCATGCGTCGCGACATGATCGCCGGCCTGCGCGCCTGGCGTGATGCAGCGGCCAGCCGTGGCAAGGTGATCAGTTGCGTCGAGCATGATGGCTGGAAAGTCGAACAAGTGGTCTCGCCGCTGGGCATCGTCGCGTTCGTCTTCGAAGGTCGGCCGAATGTGTTTGCCGATGCGGCCGGTGTATTGCGCACCGGCAACACCGCCGTGCTGCGCATTGGCAGTGATGCGTTGGGCACGGCCCAGGCGATCGTCACCCATGCACTGAACCCTGCGCTGAGCGACGCCGGCTTGCCGGCCGGTGCAGTGTCGCTGGTGGAAAGTGTCAACCACGCCGCCGGTTGGGCGATGTTCGCGGACCGACGCCTGTCGTTGGCGGTGGCCCGTGGTTCGGGGCGCGCCGTCAGCCAGTTGGGCAGCATCGCGCAGCAGGCCGGCACGGCGGTCAGCCTGCATGGCACCGGTGGTGCGTGGCTGATCGCCAACGCCGATGCCGACGCCCCGCGTTTTGCCGCCGTGGTGCGCAACTCCCTGGACCGCAAGGTCTGCAACACCCTGAACGTCTGCCTGATTCACCGCGACCGTGCCGCTGAACTGGTGCCGCTGTTCCTCGACGCACTCAAGCAGGCCGGCACTGCACGTGGGCAGGGCTGCAAGCTGCACATCGTCGAAGGCAGCGAGTCGCATTTGCCGCAAGACTGGCTGGCTGCAACGGTCGAGGTGTACCGCGCCGAAGGCTATCAGACCGAAGCGCAGGCCGAGCCGTTGGCGGAAGATCAATTGGGCCGTGAATGGGAGTGGGAAGAAACCCCGGAAGTCAGCCTGAAAATCGTCGACGACCTGGACAGCGCCATTGCCTTGTTCAATCGCTACAGTCCGCAATTCACCGTGTCCTTGATCAGTGAAAGTGCCGAGGCCCAGGAGCGTTTCTACAACGCGGTCAACGCGCCTTTTGTCGGCAATGGCATCACCCGTTGGGTCGACGGCCAGTATGCGCTGAGCAAGCCGGAACTGGGGCTTTCGAACTGGGAGAGCGGGCGCCTGTTTGCTCGCAGTGCGATTCTCTCGGGTGATGGCGTGTTCACCGTTCGCAGCCGCATGACCCAGATCGATCTGGGCGTCAAACGCTGAGGTGGCGGAACCAGTGACCGCTGCAAGGGCGGTCACTTTTTTACGCAAACGACAGTTCTGATCAAGCGGCTTTGATCGCCTTGGCCGATACCGCACAAGTGCGCGGATGCTCGACCAGCGACACAAAGCTTCGGCTGTCGGCATCCAGCGCATCGATCGAACCGGTCTCGATGTCGTACACCCAGCCATGCAGGTTCAACAGGCCCTTTTCCTGGGCCAGTCGCACACTCGGGTGTGTCTGGATGTTGGCCAGTTGGGCGATGACATTCTCCCGAACCATCGAATTGACCTTGGCCGCCTCACTGGTGTGTGGCCGGGCTTCGTTGATCACTTTCGCCGACTCGGCATGTTGCAGCCAGCCGCTGACGGCGGGCAGGTGATCCATGCATGTGCACTTGGCCACGGCCGTCATGGCGCCGCAGTCCGAATGGCCGCAAATCACGATGTCAGTCACGCCGAGTACCGCGACGGCATATTCGACCGTGGCCGAGACACCTCCCGGATGCGGGCTGTAGGACGGCACGATGTTGCCGGCGTTACGGATCACGAACAGTTCACCGGGTTCTTGTTGGGTCAGCAGCTCCGGCACTACACGGCTGTCGGAACAGGTGATGAACAGCGTGCCCGGATGCTGGGTCGTGGCCAGGTGCTTGAACAGATCGGTGCGTTGTGGAAAGGCTTCTTTCTGGAACTTCAAAAAACCGTCGATGAGCGCTTTCATGTTCTTGTCCTCAAGGGGGAGCAGGGTGTGGCCCGCACGAGGCGTGCGAGCCGCTAGCAACTTAGAAAGGACGCAGCGGCAGGAACTTGCCGTCGAGGGTGATGACGGCGCGGGAGCCGCCTTCCGGATCTTCGACTTTCTTCATGTCGAGCTTGAAGTTGATCGCGCTGATGATGCCGTCGCCGAACTGCTCATGAACCAGGGCTTTGAGGGTGGTGCCGTAGATCTGGATCATTTCGTAGAAGCGGTAGATGGTCGGGTCGGTCGGCACGCCCGAGAGACTACCGCGCAGCGGGATGATCTGCAGCCGGGCCACGGCGTCGGCATCCAGTTCCAGCTTGTCGCCGACCACTTTGGCAGCGCTTTCAGGCAGCGGGTGTTGGCCGAGCAGGGCGGCGGTGACGTAGGCCAGGCTCAATCCGGTGCCGTCGGCCAGGTCCTGCCACGACAGGTTTTTGCGCGCCTTGGCGTCCAGGACAGAAGTGGTCAGGGCCAGGCTTGGGTCGTTGTAGGCATGGGACTGTTGCATGGTGATTCTCCTATCGGAAGGGGTGTCGCTTGGGTGTGGGGCCATCTTCTGCCGATCCATCCATAGCGTCCAAGACCGATATACAATGCAATCCATAAGTACCGCCTATAGATTGAGAATCCCATGTTGCTTCGACATTTACGTTACCTGTTGGCGGTGGCCGACCAGGGTGGATTCACCCGCGCCGCCGAAATGCTGCACGTGTCCCAGCCGACCTTGTCGCAGCAGATCCGGCAGTTGGAAGAATCCCTCGGTGTGAGCCTGTTCGACCGCACCTCGCGCACGGTCAAGCCCACCGATGCCGGCGAGGCTTACATTGAATGCGCGCGGCGGGTGTTGGTGGAACTGGAAGCGGGCAAGCGTGCTTTGCATGACGTGAAGGATTTGTCTCGCGGGACCTTGCGCCTGGCCATGACACCGACCTTCATGGCCTATCTGGTAGGGCCGCTGGTGCGCGACTACCTGGCGCGTTACCCGAACATCCATCTGGAGATTTTCGAGCTATCGATGGACGAGATCGAGGCGGGGCTGGCGGATGATTCGCTGGATATCGCGATTGCGTTTGATCAGGTGAGAAGCACCGACATCGAATCGATCCCGGCCTTTACCGAAACCCTGGGGTTGATGGTTGGGTGGGATCATCCGCTTTACGAACATCAGGACGCGTTGTCCGCAGAAGAGGTGGCTCGCCTTGAATTCGCGCTGCTGACCCCGGACTACATCACCCGGACCTGCATCGATGAGTATTTCACTCAGGCGCAGATCACGCCCAAAGTGGTGATTGAAGTGAACTCGGTCAACACGTTGCTGGAAGTCGTTCGGCACACGGCGATTGCCACCATCCTGCCGGAACCCATCGCAACCCAGGATCGGGCATTGCGCAGACTTTCCATGCTTGGTGCAGCACCGGAACGTGGGGCGGCGTTGCTGCGGCGCAATAACAACTACCACAGCGCGGCGTCATTGGCGTTTGTGGAGCTGGTGTTGGGGGCTGATTTTTCATAAGCACTACAAAACCCTGTAGGAGCCGGCTTGCCGGCGATGGACTCAAGTGCGCCGCGTTTATCCGGTTTACACGCGTTATCGTTAACGACCATCGCTGCGATGCGGCGACCCGACAAGCCAGCTCCTACAAGAGACCGCGTGATCTTCAAACCAGTGAAAGCCCGAAAAAAAAGCCTGCTCCTTATTGGGAGCAGGCCTTGTTTATCAATAAGTCAGTAGTGACTCATTTCAATCAGTAGAACCGGTCAATCACCCGAACTTCGTTCTGATTCTGCATCGAGGCCCAGGCCTGTTTCAGGGTTTGCAGAACATTACCGATGAAGTCCTTGTCGGCCRCGGCCTTCTTGCCGACATAGCCCTGGCCGCGACGGTACATCTTCAGTCGGGCCAGCAGGTTCTGGTTGTTCTGGTCGAACTCTGCTTCATGGGCGTGCGGCGACAGGCAGTCGATATGAACCTGGCCACACTTGCTGATCCAGAGAATATGGTTGTCGTGGCTGTCTTTTTTTGCAGCGAAGATACGAGCCAGTTCATCGATAGTTGGTTGATTGTTCAGATTCATCATAAAGTCCCTTGACCAATTGGTGATCTTTCAAAGTTGATTCGCTAATACAGGTAGCCCATCGGTTAGTTGATCCCTGGCACCGAAACCAGGACGTCAGCGTTCGACCGCCTTATCGGGCGGGGTCCTGCGTCTGCTGCATGTAGTCGTGTTGAATAACTGCTACGCAATAGCGTCACAACGAAGAGAAGCGGCGAAAACCTTAAGGCCACTGCCGACGTTTTCAGGGTCGGCCACAAGCGTCATGAGGATTGCTCGCCAAGTCTTCTCGCCCTTGTACTGGACGTTCAGGCCAGGTCAGCTTCTTCAATCTGCCTTGTGGGCAGCGTGTATCCGGGAAAAACAGCTCGGCGGTCAGACGAGCTTGCTCAAACGTGTTGCCTGTACTCCCGATCGGGGAGACGTCTGCATCATGCAAGGGCAGATCGAAGGCGTCAACGGTTTTGTAGTGAATATTTTTAGTCACTACATATTGTCGGACAAAGCTGTTCGGAATTAGCGGGCGGAGTCGAGGACGTGTCGGTCAGGACGACAAAGGCGGACACTCAAAGCGGTAAAAAGTGCAGGGATGGCGGTCAACGACCTGCTGATGCACGGTGAGTCCGACAACGCTGAGCCCCGGCATCACGGCGGCCCAAAACAGGCGTGCCGGCTGGTTCGCCTCGATGTGGAAAATCTGCCATTGACCGGGGAATCGGCTCAAGAGGGTGGAAACGACAAATCGCGCGACACCCCGGCCACGCAAGCGTCGACTGATAAACAGATAGCCGATGTTGTACTCGGCACCGGGTAGGTGGGTCTGGTTATCCACGGTCGCGAAACCGGCCAGTTCTCCGTCGACCTTGATCAGGAAGGGGCGGGTGGCCGGGTTTCGCCAGTAGTCCGGCATGGGCAGGATGTTGAACAAACCGTATTCGCCCAGTTTCAGCGGCAACCATTCGCTGAAGTCGTAGGTGTAGAACTGCATCAGGTTCTCGATGGTTTCCAGCTCATCGCGTTGGGCGGCGTGCAGTTCTATCGAAGACATAAGGGTTGGCTCCAGATACGCCGGGGCGGGTACACCCTTCATTATGGTTGGCCACAAGGTTCGGTGTCGGGTTCAGGTATTGCTTGCCGGTTTTGCCCTGCGCTTGGTGCCGTTCGCTGGTTTACGCGGGGCGCCTTTACGTTTTTTCTTCCAAGAGGCTGCGGCGGAGCCGGTGGGCGGCGGGCCGCTGATGGTCATGCTCAGCCCGGCGCAACGGCTGACCTGCTTGCTCATCCATGCCGCCTGTTTGGTGACGAATTCTTCCAGGCTCATTTCCCCGCTTTGCACCATGTCCAGGGCCTGCTCCCAGATCGCCGTGGTGCCCGGATCGGCGATGGCCCGCGGTACGGCGTCGATCAGGCTGAACGCGGCTGGCGTCGCGGCCAGGGCCTTGCCGTTCTTGACCAGGTAACCACGGTCGAGCAGGCCCTGGATGATCGACGCGCGAGTCGCTTCGGTGCCGATGCCGGTGGTGTCCTTGAGCTTTTGCTTGAGCAGCGGGTCTTCCACCAGTTTGGCGACGTTCTTCATGGCCTTGATCAGATCGCCTTCCGTGAACGGCTTTGGCGGTTGCGTCCAGAGGTCTTTGAGTTGCACGCCGGCCACTGCGCAATCGATGCCTTCGGCCAGGTTGGGCAGGGTCTGCGGCGCGGGAGCTTCGCGCCCCTTGGCCGGAGCCAGCGCTTCGGGCAGGGCGCGTTTCCAGCCTGGCTCGATGATCTGCTTGCCGACAGCGCGCAAGGCCTCGCCGGCGCAGTCGAAGTCGGCCTGGGTGCGGTCGTATTCGTGATTGGGCAGGAACTGCGCCAGGTATCGCGCGCGGATCAGGGTGTAGACCGCGCGCTGTTTGCCCGCCAGCTTGTCGAGATTTTTCGCCGCAGCGGTGGGGATGATGCCGTGGTGTGCGCTGACCTTGGCATCGTTCCAGGCCCGTGAGCGCCGTTGCGGATCAAGGTGATCGTGCAAGGCGCTCAACGCCGGATCGGCCTGGCGCAACGCCGCCAGAATGGCCGGCGCTTCGCTGTGCTGGCTGAGGGGTAAGTAGCCGCAATCACTGCGCGGATAGGTAATGACTTTGTAGGTTTCGTACAGCGCCTGGGCGATGTCGAGGGTTTCCTGGGCGCCGAGGCCGAGCTTCTTCGAGCAGACCTCCTGCAGGGTGCCCAGATCGAACGGCAGCGGGGCCACTTCGCGCATCCGCTCGGTGCGCAGTTTGATCACCCGCGCACTGGCCGCGCCGCTCATGGCGGCCGCCGCTTGTTGCGCCAGCGCCTGATTCAGGCAGCGGTCCTGATCGTCGCAAAGGTCCGATGCCGCGCGCCATTGAGCGGTGAACGCAGTGCCGTTGTGCAGCAGTTGCACATCGATGGCCCAATAGGCGACGGGCACAAAGTCGGCGATGCTGCGATCGCGATCCACCACCAGGCGCAAGGTCGGCGTTTGCACCCGGCCGACCGGCAACACGCCTTGGTAACCGGATTGGCGCCCCAGCAGGGTGAACAGCCGACTCATGTTCATGCCGATCAGCCAGTCGGCCCGGGAACGCCCCAGGGCCGAGTGATAGAGGCTGAAGGTCTCGTTCCCCGGTTTAAGTGCCGCCAGGGCCTTGCGAATGGACGCATCGTCCAGCGCCGACAACCAGAGGCGGCGGATCGGCCCGCGATAGCGGCAATGCTCCACCAGTTCCCGGGCGATCATCTCGCCCTCGCGGTCGGCGTCCGTCGCAATGATCAGTTCGGACGCTTCACCGAGCAGACGCTTGACCGCCTTGTATTGGCTGGCGGTGCGCGGCTTGACGGTCATTTTCCACTTTTCGGGAATGATCGGCAGGTCCGCCAGCACCCAGCGCTTGTAGCGTGCGTCGTAGGCGTCCGGCGGTGCGGTTTCCAGCAGGTGGCCGATGCACCAGGTCACCGTGACATCCGTTCCCAGCCAGCAGCCATCGCCCCGGCGCCTGGCGCCGAGGACTGCCGCGATGTCTTTGGCCTGGGAAGGTTTTTCACAGAGGTACAGCCGCATAACCACCATCGTCGATCAATGTGCGAGAGGTGCACAGAATGGCGCTTGATGGACGATGGAGCAATCTTTATCTGTATGGATGTACAGCTTGGTGTGTCGCTCCCGTTCGGCTGCGAAGCCGTCGCGAGGGTGAAACTTGGGTTATACCTGATAAATCGTGGTCTCAGGTTTTGGGGCTGCTGCGCAGCCCATCGCGGGCAAGCCACGCTCCTACAACGATTTGCAGGTCCATCACCGTCATGAGGAACGCATTCCATGAAAAGCTCCGGTCCTAGCCCTGTCATCACCATCGCCGAGCAGCCTGGCTGTCTGCTGGTGAGATTTCACGGCATTCAAGTGGCGGCCTCGGCGCGAGCCCTGGTGTTGCTGGAGGCCAACTACCCGCCGGTGTACTACGTGCCGCGAGAGGATATCGACGAGAAGTATTACGCCCGCACCGACCACACCAGTTATTGCCCGTACAAGGGCGATGCCAGCTATTTCAGTTTGCAGGTGTCAGGGCATGAAGGTGCCAATGCGGTGTGGAGTTACGAGGACCCCAAGGTGTCGGTAGAACAAATCCGCGGGTACATGGCGTTCTATCCGGATCAGGTGAAGTTCGAACTGCTCGATGCCGAAGTTTGATTGTGGCTGATAGCCGCGACGAGGGACCCGCTCCCTCGTCGCGAGCAATGACCTCAGTTCTTGTCGAGATCCACGTTGCGCGTCTCACGCAGGCAGATCATCCCCACCACCAGGCTCACCCCGGTGATCACCACCGGATACCACAGCCCGTAGAAGATGTCCCCGGTGTACACCACCAGCGCGAACGACACTGTCGGCAAAAAGCCGCCGAACCAGCCGTTGCCGATGTGATAGGGCAGGGACATCGAGGTGTAGCGGATGCGGGTCGGGAACAGTTCGACCATCAGCGCCGCCAGCGGGCCGTAGCACATCGCGGAAATAATGATCAGCGCGACAATCAGCGCCACGATCATCGGTTTGTTGATTTGCTGCATGTCCGCCTGTTGCGGGTAACCGGCGAGGGTCACGGCACCGCGCAAGGCGGCTTCGTCGAAACCATCGATCTTCACGTCACCGACGCTCACCTGCACGCCGCTGCCGGCCGGGGCCGCTGTGCTCTGGTACGGCAGGCCCTGCTTGACCAGGAAGGTCTTGACCTTGTCGCACGGGCTGTCGAATTTCGCCTTGCCCACCGGGTCGAACTGGAAGGTGCAGGTGGCCGGGTCGGCCATTACGGTGATCGGTGCCTGGCGACTGGCCTGGTCGATGGCCGGGTTGGCGTAGTGGGCCAGGGTCTTGAAGATCGGGAAGTACAGCGCGGTGGCCAGCAGCAGGCCGAGCATCAGCACCGGCTTACGCCCGACCTTGTCCGACAGCCAGCCAAAGAAAATGAAGAAAGGGGCGCCGATGGTCACGCTGACAATCAGCAGACCGTTGGCCACCGCCGGGTCCATTTTCAGGAACTGGGTGAGGAAGAACAGCACATAGAATTGCGCGGCGTAGAAGGTCACCGCTTGCCCGGCATTGATGCTGAACAGCGCGATCAGCACCACCTTGAGGTTTTCCCATTTACCGAAGGAGTCGCGAATCGGCTGTTTGCACAACTTGCCTTCTTCTTTCATTTTCACGAAGGCCGGCGACTCGTGCAGGCTCATGCGAATCCAGGTTGAGATGCCCAGCAGCACGATGGAAAACAGGAACGGAATACGCCAGCCCCAGACTTCGAACTGATCGCCGGTGAAGTAGCGGCAGCCCAGTACCACCAGCAGCGACAGCAGCAGGCCCAGGGTCGCGGTGGACTGAATCCAGCTGGTGTGGAAGCCCCGCTTGCCGACGGGCGCGTGTTCGGCGACATAGGTCGCGGCGCCGCCGTACTCACCGCCCAGGGCCAGGCCCTGGAGCATGCGCAACACCACCAGGATGATCGGCGCAGCGATGCCGATACTGGCGTAGGTCGGCAGCAATCCGACGCAGAACGTTGCCAGGCCCATGAGAATGATGGTGGCGAGGAAGGTGTACTTGCGTCCGATCATGTCCCCCAACCGACCGAATACCAGCGCACCGAACGGCCTGACGATGAAGCCGGCGGCGAAGGCCATCAGCGCGAAGATGAACGCTGTGGTGTCGTTTACCCCGGCGAAAAACTGCTTGCTGATCACCGCCGCGAGGGCGCCATAGAGGAAAAAGTCGTACCACTCGAAGACCGTCCCGAGGGACGAGGCAAAGATGACTTTCTGGGTTTCCTGACTGGTGCCCGCGCTGCGCACGGCTTCCAGGGACTGAACGTGTTCTGACATACCGGTATCCCTCACAGTGATTGTTTTTGTTGTTCCACTGGTGTTGCGTG
Source organism: Pseudomonas sp. P4_C4 (assembly GCF_056402055.1). Classification (NCBI taxonomy): domain Bacteria; kingdom Pseudomonadati; phylum Pseudomonadota; class Gammaproteobacteria; order Pseudomonadales; family Pseudomonadaceae; genus Pseudomonas; species Pseudomonas sp. P4_C4. The sequence continues at coordinate 21,292 of NZ_JBFUID010000072.1, forward strand.
TTCCTTGCAGGGGTGATGCTCGATGTCCGTGAATCTAATGCGGTCCTTGTAGGAGCGAGCCTGGTCGCGATGGCGTCGTTCCATTCAACGTTTATACTGGCTGATCCACCGCTTTCGCGAGCAGGCTCGCTCCTACAGGGATTGTGTTTGCAGTGGAGTTGAGGATCATTTGCGCAGCCTTCTCGGCAATCATCAGTGTCGGCGAGCAGGTGTTGCCCGAGGTGATGCGCGGCATGATCGAGGCGTCGGCGATGCGCAGGCCGGGGATGCCATGGACCATGAGCTGCGCATCGACCACGGCGTCGGCGTCGTTGCCCATGCGGCAGGTGCCCACCGGATGGAAAATCGTGGTGCCGATCCGCGCGGCGGCTTCGTGCAGCTGTTCTTCGTTTTGCAGGCTGTCACCGGGCAGATATTCCACGGGATTGAAGGGTCGCAGGGCCGGCGCGGCGACGATGCGCCGGGTCAGGCGAATGGCATCGGCGGCGACCCGCAGGTCTTCCGGGTGGCTCAGGTAATTGGGTTGAATCAGCGGTGCTTCTTGCGGGTTGGCCGAGCGGATATCGACTCGGCCACGGCTTTGCGGACGCAAATCGCAGACCGAAGCGGTGAACGCCGGGAACGCATGCAGCGGTTCGCCAAAGCGCTCCAGCGACAGCGGTTGTACGTGATATTCGAGGTTGGCTGAAGTCTGCTCCGGCCCCGAGCGGGCAAAGGCGCCCAACTGGCTCGGCGCCATGGACAGCGGACCGCTGCGGTCATACAGGTAGCGCAGGCCCATGCCCATCTTGCCCCACAGGCTGCCGGCAATCTGGTTCAGGGTGCGGGCATTTTCCAGCTTGTAGATCAGCCGCAGTTGCAGGTGATCCTGCAAGTTACCGCCGACACCGGGCAGTTCATGGGCGACACCGATGCCCAGCCGTTCCAGCAGCGGACGCGGGCCGATGCCGGAGCGTTGCAGGATGCTCGGCGAACCGACCGAGCCGGCACACAGGACAATCTCCTTGCGCGCCTTGAAGGTCTTCGACTGGCCTTGCCAGCGGGCGCTGACCGCCGAGGCGCGGCCATTGTCCAGCAGCACGCGATCGACTTCGACACCGGTCAGTACGGTGAGATTCGGACGCTGGCGAATGGGTTTTAGAAAGGCCTTGGACGCGTTCCAGCGGATGCCGGCCTTCTGATTGACCTGGAAATAGCCGCAACCTTCGTTGTCGCCCTGGTTGAAGTCATCGATGCTGGCGATGCCGCTTTGTTCGGCGGCGCTGCGGAAGGCGTCGAGAATCGGCCACGACAGGCGCTGGCGTTCGACTCGCCATTCGCCCGCGGCACCGTGAAATTCGGCGGCGCCGGCAAAGTGGTTTTCACTCTGCTTGAACAGCGGCAACACGTCCTGCCAGCTCCAGCCGGGGTTGCCGTCGGCGGCCCAGCGGTCGTAGTCAGCGGCCTGGCCACGCATGTAGATCATGCCGTTGATCGATGAGCAACCACCCAGCACCTTGCCGCGCGGGTAGCTCAGGGCGCGGCCTTGCAGGCCCGGTTGCGCTTCGGTCTTGAAGCACCAGTCGGTGCGCGGGTTGCCGATGCAGAACAGGTAGCCCACGGGGATGTGAATCCACGCGTAGTTGTCTCGGCCACCGGCTTCGAGCAACAACACACGATGTTGCGGGTTGGCCGACAGTCGATTGGCCAGCAGACACCCGGCCGGCCCGGCCCCGACCACGATGTAATCGTATTCATCCAGGGGAGTCTGCATCCCTGACCTCGTTTTGTTGTTCTTGTTGTCTGTCATCCTAGTTGTTAGCTTTCGTCAAAAGAATGTTAGTTTTTGCGCAGCCGCTGTGCGTTTTTAAACAGCATCCCGAACAGCAAAGAACAAGGACGATTCATGTTCGACTGGAATGACCTGCGGTTTTTTCTCGAATTGCAGCGCAGCGGGCGTTTGCTCACGGCCGCCCGCCGCCTGAACACCACCCATGCCACCGTGGCGCGGCACATCGAGGCCATCGAAAAGAGCCTCGGCACGGCGTTGTTCGTTCAACATGCCCAGGGATATGAGATGACCCCGGCGGGCGAGGCGTTGCTTAAACACGCCGAGGCGATGGAGAACGTGGCGTTGCTGGCCCAGGAGGAAATCACCCAGTCCACCGCGCCGCTGGGCAAGATCCGCGTCGGGGTGACCGAAGGGCTGGGCATCATGTTCCTCGCCAGTCGCATGAACGGCTTGTTCGAACGCTATCCGGGGCTGGAAGTGGAGCTGGTGGCGGTGCCGCGTTTTGTCAGCATCCTCAACCGCGAGGCGGAAATCAGCATCCACCTTGAGCGCCCGGCGGCTGACATGCTGGTCACCCGCAAACTCACCGACTATCGCCTGGCGTTGTATGCCAGCCAGGACTACCTCGATCGTTCGCCGCCATTGCGCAGTCGTGAGGACCTGGGGCGTCATGCGTGGATCGGCTACGTCGACGATCTGCTGTTCAGCCAGGAACTGATGTTCCTCAACAGCTTCTGCCGCAACCCGCAGGTGGTGTTTCACAGCACCAGCGTGATCGCCCAGCAACAGGCGGCGCGCTCAGGCCTGGGGATTGCCGTGCTGCCGTGCTACATGGCCAGTGCTGATCCCGGTCTGGTGCCATTGTTGCCGGACGAAAGCATCCAGCGCAGCTACTGGATCAGCACGCGTCGCGAGCTGCACAAATCGGTGCGGTTGCGGGTGTTGTGGGATTATGTGGTGGAGATGTGTGAGCGTGAGCAGGGGTTGCTGCTCGGTCCAGCCTCTTACGGCGCCTGAGCGGACGCCATCGCGAGCAAGCTCGCTCCCACAGGTTTTTGTGTTGTTCACACCAACTGTGTAACACAGCAACACCCTGTGGGAGCGAGCTTGCTCGCGATGGCGGCGGCACATCCAATATCCATCCCGAGCTTCAAGCAACAATCTCGAACGCGGTACTGGCCAGCCTTTCACCATTGACCATGACATGCACCGCATGGCGCCCTGCATAATGCCGGCGGGTGGTGAGTTCCTTGATCTGCTGACCACGGCTGACGGCTTCGATGGCATTGCCCGGCAGCGTCAGCGCCTTGAGTTTGAATACCTTCGCCGAGGTGCTGCCGTTGGCCTTGACGTAATCGATGGCGTAGTCGATCACCAGGCGTTGGCTGCTTTGAACGGTGGATTTGACGGCAAACGACAGGGTGATTTTTTCTCCCAGGCTAATCACCGGCGGTTCGACTTTCACATCGACGATCTCGACTTCAGGCTTGCCGCCCGCGCCGATGATCGCCAGTGCCCGCGGGTTGCCCTGTTTGATCAGGCTGCGCAGGGCGTGCCTGGCGATCCATGCGGTGTGCCTGTTGTCCAGCGCCCAGCCTTCGATCAGGTCCAGCACCCAATCGGAGTGATCCTTGGTGATGTCGTTGAGGTGGTTGGCCACGGATTTGCGTACATACAGGCTGGTGTCGGCCTTGAGGTTGTCGAGGATGTTCGCGGCGAGTGTCGGATCGGCCTGGATGGGCTCCAGCCGGAATGACCAGGGCAGGCGCGGCCGGCATCCTTCGCTGGCCAGGCGCCGCACATGCTCGTTGTCGTCCAGCGACCAGGCATGCATCAGCTTGAGCGAGCGCTTGAGGTCACTGCGCAGAAAGTGACGGATCGCGAATTCCGAAGAGCCAAAAGCGGTGAAGTACTTCAGCGCGTCCATCGACTGATCGAACGCATGGGCGCCGTAGCTGGCGACGTAGTGCGGCAGGCACATGCTGACGAAGCCGCTGTTGAGGCGCGGGGCGAGGGCGCGCAGCACTTGCAGCGACGCTTCATAGTCCAGCGGCAACACCGCGTGCAGGCATTCGCTGACCCGGGCCATGCGCTGCATGACGCTGAGGTCTGCCAGGCCGGACTGGGCCAGCTTCAGGAAGCGCCTGGCCTCGAATGGCGGATAGATCGCGGTCATTTCGCTGGCGATGTGCTGGAGGCGCTCGGTGTTGAAGATTTCCTTCAGGGCGGGGGCAGGTTGGTCAGTCATGGTGGTTCCCTGGCAATTGTTGTTGATCCATCACACCGCGTCATCGTTCATCGCGAGCAGGCTCGCTCCTACAGAAGAGCGTGTGAGCAGCCTGCTCGCGAAGGGGCCCTCAAATTCACCTCATTTTGTGCCCGCTTGCTCTTGCAGTTGATCCGACTCGAATAACCTGGCCAGTTCGACCCGCGCTTCCTGCGCGGTCTGCATCACTTTCACTGCGTCGTCATACACCGCGTGCTGGGCTTCAAGCACCTCTTCGTCATGCTGCTTGAAGCGTTTGATTCGCGCATCCGCCTGGGCCTGGGTCAGACCCAGCCCGATCAGGGTTCGCCGGCTCATTTCCAGGCTCGAATGGAAGGTTTCGCGCACGGCGTGAGCGCCGACGTCCATCAGCCGGTGCACATGCTGACGGTTACGGGCACGGGCGATGATTTTCATCTGCGGGTAGAGCTTGCGCACCAGTTCGGCGGTCTTGATGTTGGTGTCCGGGTCGTCGGTGGCGATCACGAAATACTCGGCTTCCCCGACCTTGGCCGCGCTGAGGATTTCCGGGCGCATCGGGTCGCCGTAGAACACCGGCACGCCACCAAAGCTGCGGGACAGCTCGATGGTTTCCACCGAGGTGTCGAGGGCCACGAATTTGATGTTCTGTGCGCGCAAAATCCGCGCAATGATCTGGCCCATGCGACCCATGCCGGCGATCACCACCCGTGGCGCGTCGGTGTCGATTTCGCGGAACTTCTCCGGTACTTCCACCGGTTGCACTTTCGGGCTGACCAAGCGTGCGCAAAGCAGCAGCAACAGCGGCGTCACGGCCATGGACAGGGTGATGGTCAACACCAGCAAGTCATACAGTTGCGCCGCGAACAGCCCGTGATCGCGACCGATCTTGAACACCACAAAGGCAAATTCACCACCGGCCGCCAACACGATACCCAGGCGGATCGCACTGACCTTGTTCAAGCCGCCGGCCAGGCGCCCGACAATAAACAGCAGCGGCAGTTTGATCGCGATCAGCAGCAGAGTCAGGCCCAGCACTGCGACCGGTGTGCTCAGCAACAGGCTCAGGTTCGCACCCATGCCGACGCTGATGAAAAACAGCCCGAGCAACAGGCCCTTGAACGGTTCGATCTGGGCTTCCAGTTCATGGCGATACTCGGAGTCCGCCAGCAGCAGGCCGGCGAGGAATGCACCCAGGGCCATGGAAATACCGGCCAGCTCCATCAACCATGCCGTGCCGATCACCACCAGCAACGCCGTGGCGGTGGAGACCTCTGGCAACGCGGTTTTGGTCACCACGCGAAACACCGGTCGCAGCAGATAGCGCCCGCCGATCACCACCACCGCAATGCTGCCCAAGACTTGCAGGCCATGGTTCAGGTCTTCACTGGGGGTGGTGCTGTGATCGCCGCCGGCCAGCAACGGCACCATGGCGATCAAGGGGATTGCGGCGATGTCCTGAAATAACAGAATCGCGAACGCCAGTCGCCCGTGGGGGCTGGTCAGTTCCTTGCGTTCAGCCAGGCTTTGCAGGCCGAAGGCCGTGGACGACAGCGCCAGGCCCAGGCCCAGGACGATTGCGGTGTTCAGCGGCTGGCCAAAGCCCCACAGCGCCACCACGCCAATCACCGAGCCGGTCATCAGCACTTGCGCCAGACCCACGCCGAACACTGATTTGCGCATCACCCACAAGCGTCGCGGCGACAGCTCCAGGCCGATGATGAACAACAGCAACACCACGCCGAGTTCGGAAATGTTCGCCACGCTTTGCGGGTTGTCGATCAGGCCCAGCACCGACGGGCCGATGATCACTCCGGCGAACAGGTAGCCCAGCACCGCCCCCAGTTGCAGGCGCTTGGCCAATGGAACGATGAGCACGACCGCCATCAGAAATACGACAGCAGCTTGTAGCAGGTTGCCTTCATGGGGCATGAGAAAACTCCAGGACTCGGTACAGCGGGGGTGACAAGAATAAAGGCTGGGCCCTTCGGCGTCAGCAAAACGCTCGGGCTCAGATGTTACAGTTTGCATTAATTAGTTACATTTATAGAATTAGCTGATCAATCCAACTGTCCCTCTCGAGTAGCCCCCATGGCGATCAACTTCGACCTCAACGATCTGCAAGCCTTCCGTGCCGTGGTCGAGCAGGGCAGCTTTCGCAAGGCCGCCGATACGGTGCGTATTTCCCAGCCAGCCTTGAGCCGGCGCATTGAAAAACTCGAAGACGCCCTCGGCGTGCGGCTGTTCGAGCGCACCACGCGCAAGGTCAGCCTGACCCAGGCCGGCCGCGGTTTCATGCCCAGCGTCGAACGCCTGCTGGACGATCTGGACGTGGCGTTGCTGGGCATCAGCGAAGTCGCTTCGACCCGGCTCGGCCATGTCACGGTCGCCTGTGTACCCTCGGCGGCGTATTACTTCATGCCGCGAGTGATCGCGCACTATCACCGGCAGTTTCCGCGGATCAAGGTCAAGGTGCTGGACTCCAGCGCCCACGACGTATTGAGCGCGGTGGTCAATGGCGAAGCGGATTTCGGCCTGAGTTTCATGGGCACCCTGGAAGCCGAAGTGGATTTCGAGCCCTTGGTGCAAGAGGGGTATGTCGTGGCGTGCCGGCGCGATCATCCGCTGGCGGGGCGAAGCAGTGTCACCTGGGACGAGTTCTATCAGCAGGATTAC
>NZ_JBFUID010000073.1:0-27570 GCF_056402055.1 Pseudomonas sp. P4_C4
GTGTACACATGACCCTGTAGGAGCTGCCGAAGGCTGCGATCTTTTGTTTCAAGGCTTCACTGCTTGCCCAACGCAAAGTTGGGCAACGCACCCACCGGCTGGTTGAACTGGTATGGAATCGATACCAGCCCCAGCCCGGTATTGCGCTGCACCACGAAGTGCAAATGCGGCCCGGTGCTGTTGCCGGTGTTGCCCGACAGCGCCAAGGCGCTGCCCACCTGTACCCGCTGACCTTCCCGAACGCAGACCGAGCCTTTCTTCAGGTGCAGGTAAACGCCCATGGTCCCGTCATCGTGCAACACCCGCACGAAATTGCCGGATGCATCGGTGCCGCGCCCGCTCTGGCGATTTTCGGTTTTCACCACCACGCCGCCACGCGCGGCGATGATCGGCGTACCCTCTGGCATCGCGATGTCTATGGCGTAACGACTCTTGGGGCCGAAGTGGCTATAGGGGCCATTGGCGCCCTGACTGATCCGGAACGGTCCGCCACGCCAGGGCAACGGGTACCGATAGCCCACCGTGGGCCCTGAGGGGTCGCCCAGGGAGTATTTGAACTTCGGGACGTACGCGAGGGGCCTCCCACCTTTAGTTTCCGTGAGCTGCGCCAGGCGAACGCTGCTGCGCAGCGGTATCACGCGCCGAATCGTCCGCCCCGGCGCACCGCTGGCATTCTTCACCCCGGCAAAACTCAATTCGACCTCTACCGGCGCATACAGGTCATTACGCACGTACACGCTGTGCACGCCATTTTTCTTCATGATGATGAGGCGCACCTGACGCTCAAGGTGCTCGACCATGCCATCGCGAAAAACGAACACGTGGGCGCCTTTGCTGGGGCGGTCGCTGTAGGAAACCACGCCATAAGCGTCTTTGGACTTGTAGATGGTCATGGCCATGGCCGAGGTGGCGACCATGAACAGGCCACATAAAAACAGCAGGCGCGTGAACATGAGCAAGGATTCTGTCGAGTGAGGCCTGGGATTGAGCCTAGCAGCTGCAATGGACCCGAGTAGTCGACAGTTGTTTCAAAGAGACAAGATCAAAAGATCGCAGCCTTCGGCAGCTCCTACAGGTGTACACATAAACCTGTAGGAGCTGCCGAAGGCTGCGATCTTTCACAAGCGACGAAGATCACGCGCCGGGAATGAAGTGCTTCTGCGCCGTACCCCGCGCAATCAGGCGCGAGATGTAATCGAGCTTCTGCGCATCCTGATCGACAAAGCGGAAGGTCAGTTGCAGCCAGTCGCTGTCGGGCTTCGGTTCGTGGGCCACGACGGCGTGCAGATAGCCGTTGAGGCGGGCGATTTCGGCATTGTCGCCCTGCTCCAGGTCCAGCACGGCGCTGTCGAGGATCTGCGGCAGGGTCTCGGTACGCTTGACCACCAACAGGGCTTCCTTGAGGCTCAAGGCCTTGATCACGCATTGCGCGATGCCGTTCGGCAAGCGCAACTGGCCCTGACTACGGCCGCTGGTGGGTGCCGAAGAGGCCGCAGGCGCCTTGACCGGCGGGCTGTTGAGCAAGCCTTTGGACGGTGCGGGTGCGGCCGTTGCCATGGCGACGGGCGCCTTGCCACCGGTCAAGGCGGCGAGGGAGTCGTTACCGAATGCCGGACTCGTTTTGGTCGCGGCTACGTTGATCAAGGCATCGAGTTTGCCGACCTTGTGCAGCGCCTGCTTGACCTTGGTGAGCAGTTGCTCGTTGGTGAACGGCTTGCTGACGTAACCGGAAACTCCGGCCTGGATCGCCTGGACTACGTTCTCCTTGTCGCCACGGCTGGTCACCATCACGAAGGGCATGGCTTTGAGGTTGTCTTGCTCACGGCACCAGGTCAGCAATTCCAGGCCGGACATTTCCGGCATTTCCCAATCGCACAGGACCAGGTCGAAGGCTTCCTTGGCCAGCATGGCCTGGGCCTTTCTGCCGTTGATCGCGTCTTCGATCCGCATGCCCGGGAAATAATTGCGCAGGCACTTTTTCACCAAGTCACGAATGAACGACGCGTCGTCCACGACCAACACACTGACCTTACTCATCCACCACCCCTTTAAAAAATCCCGGCCAGCATACCGCCTTGCTGATGGCACATTGCCAAAAACCTTCAGTCACGCCGGACTTTTCGTTCGCGGGTGCTGCTTTTCGAATTCGTGAAGCGCAAACAAAAACGCCCGGCCAAAAGGCCGGGCGCTTTACTTGGGCAACCTTACTTATCGTCAGTTTTGCCCGGAACATTAGCGCTTTCGCCACTGGTTCCTTCAACTTCTTCCTTCATGCGCTTGAGCCCCAGGTGCCGCACGTCGGTGCCGCGTACCAGGTAGATCACCAGCTCCGAGATATTGCGCGCGTGGTCGCCGATACGCTCCAGCGAACGCAGCACCCAGATAATGCTCAGAACCCGCGAAATGGAACGCGGATCTTCCATCATGTAGGTGGCCAGCTCACGCAGGGCAGTCTTGTATTCGCGGTCGATGATCTTGTCGTACTGCGCCACCGACAAGGCCAGCTCGGCGTCGAAACGGGCAAAGGCGTCCAGTGCATCGCGGACCATGTTGCGTACCTGGTCACCGATGTGGCGCACTTCCACATAACCACGCGGCGCTTCGCCTTCTTCGCACAGCTGGATGGCGCGACGGGCGATCTTGGTCGCTTCGTCACCGATGCGCTCCAGATCGATCACCGACTTGGAAATGCTGATGATCAGGCGCAGGTCGGAAGCCGCCGGCTGACGACGAGCCAGAATGCGCAGGCATTCCTCGTCGATGTTGCGCTCCATCTGGTTGATCTGGTCGTCGATCTCGCGCACCTGCTGGGCCAGGCCGGAGTCGGCCTCGATCAGCGCGGTCACCGCGTCGTTGACCTGTTTCTCGACCAGCCCGCCCATGGCCAGGAGGTGGCTGCGCACTTCCTCCAGTTCGGCGTTGAACTGCTGGGAGATGTGGTGTGTAAGGCCTTCCTTAGAAATCATGTTGTCTGCTCCGCAAAAGCTGTGAGCTGCAAGCTACAAGCTGCAAGCTGATGTGTGTCGTACCCGAACCGCTCTTACTTGCCGCTTGAAGCGTGCGGCTTGTGGCAACTGCTAGCCGTAGCGACCGGTGATGTAGTCTTCGGTCTGCTTCTTCGCCGGATTGGTGAACAGCGTATCGGTGTCGCCAAACTCGACCAGCTTGCCCATGTACATGAACGCTGTGTAGTCGGACACCCGCGCCGCCTGTTGCATGTTGTGGGTCACGATCACGATGGTGAACTTGGATTTCAGTTCGTAGATCAGCTCTTCGACTTTCAGCGTGGAGATCGGGTCGAGTGCCGAGCACGGTTCGTCGAGCAGCAGCACTTCCGGCTCCACGGCGATGGTGCGGGCGATCACCAGACGTTGCTGCTGACCACCGGACAGGCCCAGTGCCGATTCGTGCAGACGGTCCTTGACCTCGTCCCACAGTGCCGCGCCTTTCAACGCCCACTCAACGGCTTCGTCGAGGACGCGCTTCTTGTTGATGCCCTGGATGCGCAGGCCGTAAACCACGTTTTCGTAGATGGTTTTCGGGAACGGGTTGGGCTTCTGGAACACCATGCCGACGCGACGACGCAGCTCGGCCACGTCTTCGCCCTTGCGGTAGATGTTGCTGCCGTACAGGTTGATCGCGCCATCGACACGGCAGCCGTCAACCAGGTCGTTCATGCGGTTGAAGGTACGCAGCAGCGTGGACTTGCCACAGCCGGACGGGCCGATGAAGGCGGTCACGCGCTGTTTCGGGATGTTCATGCTGACGTCGTACAGCGCTTGTTTGTCGCCGTAGAACAGGCTCAGGCCCGGCACTTCGATGGCTACGGTTTCCTGCTCGAGGTTCAGGCTCTGCTTGTCGCGACCCAGCGCCGACATGTTGATGCCGTGGGTATGTGCTTCGTGCTGCATGGGAGGCTCCCTGTGCTAACAAATTCGGTTCGTTTTCCGCTGGCCTCGTGATCGGGCCAGCAGGTTACCCAAAATCTATGTCTGACGCCGGTCCCTGTGGGAGCTGGCTTGCCTGCGATGCAGACGATGCGGTTTTTCAGTAACACCGCAGTGATGCCATCGCAGGCAAGCCAGCTCCCACAAGGGACCGCGCCGACCTTGCTTAACTGTCCAGCGCCTTGTACTTCTCGCGCAGGTGGTTACGGATGTACACCGCCGACAGGTTCAGCGTGGCGATCACCAGCACCAGCAGCAGCGCCGTGGCGTACACCAGTGGCCGCGCGGCTTCGACGTTCGGGCTCTGGAAGCCGACGTCATAGATGTGGAAGCCCAGGTGCATGATCTTCTGGTCCAGGTGCAGGTACGGGTAGTTACCGTCCACCGGCAGCGACGGCGCCAGTTTCACCACACCTACCAGCATCAGCGGCGCCACTTCACCCGCGGCGCGGGCCACGGCGAGGATCATGCCGGTCATCATCGCCGGGCTGGCCATCGGCAGCACGATCTTCCACAAGGTTTCCGCCTTGGTCGCGCCGAGGGCCAACGAGCCTTCACGCACGGTGCGAGGAATCCGCGCCAGGCCTTCTTCGGTGGCCACGATCACCACCGGCACCGCCAGCAGCGCCAGGGTCAACGAGGCCCAGAGCAGACCCGGTGTGCCGAAGGTTGGTGCCGGCAAGGCTTCCGGGAAGAACAGACGGTCGAGCGAGCCACCCAGCACATAGACGAAGAAGCCCAGGCCGAACACGCCGTAAACGATGGCCGGAACACCTGCCAGGTTGTTCACCGCGATGCGGATCACCCGGGTCAGCGCGTTCTGCTTGGCGTATTCACGCAGGTACACCGCCGCCAGCACGCCGAACGGGGTCACGATCATCGCCATGATCAGGGTCATCATCACGGTGCCGAAGATGGCCGGGAAGATCCCGCCTTCGGTGTTCGCTTCACGCGGGTCGTCGCTCAGGAACTCCCAGACCTTGCTGAAGTAGAAACCGATCTTGGTGGTCGTGCTCATGGCGTTCGGCTGATAGGCGTGAACCACTTTGCCGATGCCGATTTCGATTTCCTTACCGTTTGCATCGCGGGCGGTCAGGCTGTCGCGGTTGAACTGCGCGTGCAGGTCGCTCAGACGCGCTTCAACATCCTGATAGCGAGCATTGAGTTCGGCGCGCTCCGATTCCATGTCCGCTTGTGCAGTGGCGTCGAGTTTGCCATCCAGTTCAAGCTTGCGACCGTGCAAACGGATGCGCTCGAGACCGGCGTTGATCGCACCGATATCGGTTTTTTCCAGGCTCTTGAGCTGTGCAGCCAGCTTGTTCACGCGGTCGACACGGGCCTGCAGCTCAGGCCATGCCGCTTCGCCTTCAGCAATGACTTTGCCATCCTGTTTGACGTTGACCAGGTAACCGTAGAAGTTGCCCCACTCGCGACGCTCGATGGCCATCAGCTCCGGCGGCGTCGTCTGGTTGGTCAGCCACTCGCCGACGATCCAGGTGAAGTCGTTGCCGTTCAGGTCACGGTTGCCGACCTTGATCAGCTCGCGGGTCATGAACTCCGGGCCTTCGTCAGGCACCGGCAGGCCGGCGCTCTTCAGGCGGGCGCGTGGCACTTCTTCTTTCTGCACCACTTCGCCAATGACCAGGTGTTGGCCCTGGCCCGGCACGTCGTAGCTGGCGTGGATCAGATCCGCCGGCCAGAAGTGACCCAGGCCGCGTACGGCAATCACTGCCAGCAGGCCAATGGTCATGATGACCGCGATGGACACCGCGCCACCGCTGATCCAGACGCCGGGGGCGCCGCTCTTGAACCATCCTTTCAGGGAGTTCTGTTTCACAGACTTCTACCTTTCTTAAAGCGACGAGTATTTCTTGCGCAGACGCTGACGAATCAGTTCCGCGAGGGTGTTCATGACGAAGGTGAACAACAGCAGCACCAGCGCCGAGAGGAACAGCACGCGGTAGTGGCTGCCGCCGACTTCCGATTCGGGCATTTCCACCGCGACGTTGGCTGCCAGGGTGCGCAGGCCTTCGAACAGGTTCATTTCCATGACCGGGGTGTTACCGGTGGCCATCAACACGATCATGGTTTCACCGACGGCACGGCCCATGCCGATCATCAGCGCCGAGAAGATGCCCGGGCTGGCGGTGAGGATCACCACGCGGGTCATGGTCTGCCACGGCGTGGCACCGAGGGCCAGGGAGCCCAGGGTCAGGCCGCGAGGCACGCTGAACACGGCATCTTCGGCGATGGAATAGATGTTCGGGATGACCGCGAAGCCCATGGCCAGACCGACCACCAGGGCGTTGCGCTGGTCGTAGGTGATGCCCAGGTCGTGGGAGATCCACATGCGCATGTCTCCGCCGAAGAACCAGTTCTCCATGAACGGGCTCATGTACAGCGACAGCCAGCCCACAAACAGGATCACCGGAATCAGCAGCGCACTTTCCCAGCCATCCGGGACTTTCAGGCGGATCGACTCAGGCAGGCGGCTGAAGGTGAAACCGGCGACCAGAATGCCGATCGGCAGCAACATCAGCAGGCTGAAGATGCCGGGCAAATGCCCTTCCACATAGGGCGCGAGGAACAGACCGGCGAAGAAACCGAGGATCACTGTCGGCATCGCTTCCATCAGCTCGATCACCGGCTTGACCTTGCGGCGCATGCCCGGAGCCATGAAGTACGCGGTGTAGATCGCAGCGGCAACGGCCAGTGGAGCGGCCAGCAGCATGGCGTAGAACGCGGCTTTCAAGGTACCGAAGGTCAGCGGCGACAGGCTCAGCTTGGGTTCGAAGTCGGTGTTGGCGGCGGTCGATTGCCAGACGTATTTAGGCTCGTCGTAGTTCTCGTACCAGACCTTGCTCCACAGTGCGCTCCACGAGACTTCCGGGTGCGGGTTGTCGAGCAGCAGCGGGTGCAACTTGCCGCCGGCTTCCACGATCACGCGGTTGGCGCGAGGCGACAGACCGAAAACGCCTTGGCCTTCAGCGACCGGTTCCACCAGCAAGGTGCGGTGGGCGGTGCTGTGGAACACGCCGAGCTTGCCGGAAGCGTCGAGGGCAACGAAGCCCTTGCGGCGTTCTTCGGCAGTGATTTCAACGATAGGCGTGGTGCCCATCTGGAAGGTGCGGATCTGCTTCAGGCGTTGTTCGCCATCGGGGTCGCGAGCCATGAACCACTGGGCCAGGCCACCTTTGGAGTCACCGATGATCAGCGAGATACCGCCCACCAGCTGGGTGCTGGCGGTGACTTCGGTTTCGCCGTTTTCCACCAGTTTGTAGCGACCGTTGAGGCTCTTGTCGCGCAGGCTGAACACGTCGGCCTGGGCACGCCCGTTGATCACGTACAACCACTGTTGACGCGGGTCGACGAAGATGTTTTTCACCGGCTCGTTCATCTGCGGCAGTTCGATGCGCTTCTGCTCGTTGGTGACTTCGCCGGTCATCATGTTCTCTTCGCTGGTCAGCGACAGAACATTGAGTTGTGAACCGGTGGCGCCAACCAGCATCAGGGTCGAGTCGTTGGCGTTGAGGCTGACGTGCTCCAGCGCACCGCCGGCTTCGTTCACCGCGATTGGCGCTTCGCCATACGGGTACTCGATGGCCGGTGTGATGGATTTCTTGCCGTCCGGGTAGCTGACTTTATAGGTGTGGCGGAACACCAGGGCCTGACCGTTGGAAAGCCCCACAGCCACCAGCGGGTGACCTGGCTGGTCTTCACCGATGGAGGTCACGGTGGTGCCGGCCGGAATCGGCAGATCGACGCGCTTCAATTCAGCGCCACTGTCGATGTCGAAGAACAATGCCTGGCCCTTGTCAGAAACCCGCATCGCAACCTGGTTCTGTTCTTCCAGGGAGATCATCAGCGGCTTGCCGGCGTCTTGCATCCAGGCTGGCGTGATGGCGTCCTTGGCGGTCAGGCTGGCACCCTGGAACAGCGGCGCGACGACGTAGGCAAGGAAGAAGAAGATCAAGGTGATCGCGCCCAGCACAGCGAGGCCGCCAACGAGGACGTACCAGCGGGTCAGGCGATCTTTGAGCGCGCGAATGCGGCGCTTGCGTTGCAACTCAGGCGTATTGAAATCAATTCGCTTGGGGGGATTAGTAGTCATGTTGGAATTGGCCAGATCATTCATTCGCACACCCTAGCGATCCTGTATGACAGAAAGATGACAGTGCAGTGACGCAACAAATCCGCCGCTGGCGGTAACCAGCAGCGGATAGAGAATTAGAGGTGTATGGGGGCGGCTCCTGCCACCCCCATGTGAGTCCAGAGGGGGTCACTCTAGACTCAATTTGTTACTTTTTTGCGACTTCAGCGCCGCCTTCCGCCAGACCCAGGTCAGCCAGAGCTTTGGCAGCTACTTTGGCCGGCAGTGGGATGTAACCGTCTTTCACTACAACTTCCTGACCCTGTTTCGACAGAACCAGTTTCACGAACTCGGCTTCCAGCGGGGCCAGAGGCTTGTTCGGAGCTTTGTTCACGTATACGTACAGGAAGCGGGACAGCGGGTACTTGCCGTTCAGGGCGTTTTCTTCGGTGTCTTCGATGAACTCGGTGCTGCCCTTCTTGGACAGAGCAACGGTTTTCACGCTAGCAGTCTTGTAGCCGATGCCCGAGTAACCGATGCCGTTCAGCGAGGAGCTGATCGACTGAACGACCGAAGCCGAACCTGGTTGTTCGTTCACGTTTGGCTTGTAGTCGCCTTTGCACAGGGCTTCTTCTTTGAAGTAGCCATAAGTGCCGGATACCGAGTTACGACCGAACAGTTGAACCGGCTTGTTGGCCAGGTCGCCGGTCACGCCCAGGTCGCCCCAGGTCTTGACTTCGGTCTTGGCGCCGCACAGACGAGTGGACGAGAAGATCGCGTCGACCTGCTCCATGGTCAGGTGCTGGATCGGGTTGTCCTTGTGTACGAATACAGCCAGGGCGTCCACGGCAACCGGGATAGCGGTTGGCTTGTAGCCGTACTTCTGCTCGAAGGCAGCCAGTTCGGTGTCCTTCATCTTGCGGCTCATCGGGCCCAGGTTGGAGGTGCCTTCAGTCAGCGCAGGTGGCGCAGTGGCGGAGCCAGCGGCCTGAATCTGGATGTTTACGTTCGGGTATTCTTTTTTGTAGTTCTCGGCCCAGAGGGTCATGAGGTTGGCCAGAGTGTCGGAACCAACGCTGGACAGGTTGCCCGACACACCAGTGGTCTTGGTGTAGCTCGGGATAGCAGGGTCAACAGCGGCAACCGCGTTGGCAGTCGCAACGCCAGCAGCGACAAAAGTCATTGCCGCCATCAAACGCTTCAGTTTCATGCCTTACTCCTAGCAGATAGGGTGTGTTATTCGGGGCCAAGTATCAGCAGGCCGTGTGAACACTCTATGGCTGAAATATGACAATTGGATGAAAGGCCAGCACTCCGCTAAGAAGGCTGGCCTTTCAGTTGTAACTGTAGATGTGAGGAGTGCTGTGATCGCTCGCTGTCAGCGGCCCTTCTTCCAGAGATATGCACCTACCAGAATCCCCACCCCACACAGCACCGCCACATAATAAGCAGGTCCCATCGCACTTTCCTTGAGCAACAGGCTGACGATCATCGGCGTCAGGCCACCGAAAATCGCGTAGGCAACGTTGTACGAGAACGACAAGCCGCTGAAGCGCACCACCGGCGGGAACGCTTTGACCATCACGTACGGCACCGCGCCGATGGTGCCGACCAACAGACCGGTCACGGCATACATCGGGAACAGCCAGTCGGGATGGTCGGCCAGACTGTGATAGAAGGTCCAGGAGCTGGCCAGCAGCGCGGTACAGCCGATCACGAAGACTCGTCCCGCACCGAAGCGATCGGCCAGTGCGCCGGCAATGATGCAGCCAAAGCTCAGGAACACGATCGCCACGCTGTTCGCCTGCAGGGAGGTGGTAGGCGAGAAGTGATAGACCGTCTGCAACACAGTCGGGGTCATCAGGATCAACACCACGATGGCGGCCGACAGCAGCCAGGTCAGCAGCATCGAAATGGCGATGGCGCCACGATGGTCACGCAGCACCGCCCGCAGCGGCACTTCTTCGGCCAGGGCCTTGCGCTGTTGCAGCTCGGCGAACACAGGGGTTTCGTGCAACCAGCGACGCAGGTACACCGAGAACAGACCAAACACGCCACCCAGCAGGAACGGAATCCGCCAGGCGTAATCCGACACTTCCACCGGGGTATAGAGGCTGTTGATCGCCGTGGCGACCAGCGAGCCGAGCAAGATGCCCGCCGTCAGGCCGCTGGTCAGGGTGCCACAGGCGTAGCCGACATACCGCTGCGGAACGTGTTCGGAAACGAAGACCCACGCCCCCGGCACTTCACCGCCAATGGCGGCGCCCTGGATCACCCGCATCAACAGCAGCAGGATCGGCGCCCACATGCCGATCTGCGCATAGGTCGGCAACAAACCCATGATCAAGGTCGGCACGGCCATCATGAAAATGCTCAAGGTGAACATTTTCTTGCGGCCCAGCAGGTCGCCGAAGTGCGCCATCACGATGCCGCCCAGCGGCCGTGCCAGGTAGCCGGCGGCAAAGATGCCGAATGTCTGCATCAGGCGTAGCCACTCGGGCATGTCCGCCGGGAAGAACAGCTTGCCCACCACCGTTGCGAAGAACACGAAGATGATGAAGTCGTAGAACTCCAGCGCGCCGCCCAGGGCAGACAGCGATAGAGTCTTGTAGTCGTTGCGGGTCAGCGGGCGTGCGGGTTGCTCTGGCTGCGCGATGCTCGAGGGCGCTGTGGTCATGGCAAGGGCTTCTCTTATAGTCGGATCTGCAACCTCAACAACGCTGGCTGAGGTTTGGGCAGGTCCGGCACGATAGCAAATTGTTCGAAAAAGCACATAGATGTGCGTTTTTGACAGTCAAAATGAGAACCGGACGGTCGTCGCGGAGTCTACCGACCGATATACTCAAACCTTGCTCCGGTTTTTGAGGGGTTGCTGTGCGAAAACGCCTGTCAGGTTCATAGGCGATTTCGCAGAGTTTCCCTTTAGGCGCCTTATGGAAAACGTGACGAACGTAGTATGTTCGGTGCTGAATCGTTTTTCCCGAAGACGGCTACCACCAGCAATACCAACGAAGAGTCACGGGTCAGAGGCACCCCCGGCATGATAGAGCTCGAACAAGAAGATCCGATCCCGCAAGGCGACCTGGCCCTGCAAATCACCGCGCTCCCTCGCGAAACCAACGGCTTTGGCGATATTTTCGGCGGCTGGCTGGTGGCGCAGATGGATTTGGCAGGCACCGCGATGGCCAGCAAGGTCGCTGGCGGACGCGTTGCCACCGTCGCGATCGACCGCATGGCATTTCTGGTTCCGGTGGCGGTGGGCGCGCAGCTCTCCTTTTATACCCAGGCCCTGGAAATCGGTCGCAGCTCGATCAAGATGATGGTCGAGGTCTGGAGCGACGATCCGCTGTCCAGCGAGTGGCGTAAAGTAACCGAAGCGGTGTTTGTGTTCGTTGCCATCGACGGCAGCGGTCGCACCCGTTCGGTTCCGCCTCGGGCTCGCTAAACCTGGCAACCGTTTTGCGGTCGATAGTCGTCCACTTTACTGATCGAGAGCTGTCCCATGAGCACGCCCAATGTTGAAGCCGTAAAACTGGATGAACTGAACTGCTGGCGCATCCGCCACGGTCAGGCCGAATTACTGGTGGCCCAGCAAGGCGCACACATCCTCAGCTATCAACTGGCTGGCCAGCCGCCGCTGATTTGGCTCAACGACGAGGCCGTGTTCAAGACCGGCAAGAGCATCCGTGCCGGCGTGCCGGTGTGCTGGCCGTGGTTCGGCAACTTTGCGCGCAACCCGCAAAGCGTTCAGGCGATGCACACCAGCAATGAAGCGCCGTCGGCTCATGGCTTCGTGCGAGCGATGGATTGGGAGCTGGGCGGCATAGAAGCCGAAGGCGAAAGCCTGAAGGTCGAATTCCTCCTGCCCTACCCCGAAGGCGGCTTTCCCGGCTGGCCGCACCAGGTGGATTTGACGTTGAGCATTCGCCTCGACGAGCAATTGCACATCCAGCTGACCAGCCACAACCGGGGCGCCGAAACCGTCAGCATCAGCCAGGCGTTGCACAGTTATTTTGCCGTCAGCGATGTGCGCGAGGTGCATGTCGAAGGTGTGGATGGCTTGAGCTACATCGAAACCCTGGAAGACTGGAAAACCAAGCAACAGTCCGGTGATCTGCGTTTTACCGGCGAGACCGATCGCATCTATCTCGATGCACCACCGCAGTTGAGCATCGTCGATCCTGCCTGGGAACGGCGCATCGTGCTGACCAGCACCGGCTCGCGTACGGCGGTGATCTGGAACCCGTGGATCGACCGCGCCGCTGCGTTCAGTGACATGGCCGATGACGGCTGGCAACGCATGCTGTGCATCGAGACGGCGAACGTGATGGGCGATGTGGTGACGCTCGCAGCGGGCGCGAGCCACACCTTGGGTGTCAGCATCGGTAGCAAACCGCTTTAAGATCAAAAGATCGCAGCCTTCGGCAGCTCCTACAGAGATCGGTGTAGGAGCTGCCGAAGGCTGCGATCTTTTTGTCTACTTGATTACAGATCCGACTCTTTCACTACTCTGACCTTCTGCGCATCCAGCGCATACGCCGCATCGGCGAGGTCATTGCTGACCTTCTCGACTTTCAGCGTGCCGGTGACCCACAGCGGCGTGTAGATATCGTTCAGCTTCAGGCCCTTTGGATAGCGCACCAGCACCAGTTGGTTGGGTGGCGGCGGTGGCACATGGATGCACGCGCCCGGATACGGCACCAGGAAGAACAGCGTACTGCGGCCCTTGGCGTCGGACTCCAGCGGCACGGGGTAACCGCCAATGCGGATGTTCTTGTCGTTCATCGACGCAACGGTCTTTGTCGAGTACATCACCGCCGGCAAGCCTTTGGCCTGCTTCATCCCACCCTTGTCGGTGAAAGTGCCATTGGCTTCAGGGGAGTTGTGGTCGATTTCAGGCATGGCCTCGAGGGCCTTCTGATCCGACTTGGGCATCAATTCGAGCCAGTCGGTTTCTGGCAATTCGCCAGCATGGGCAAAGCCCGAACCCAGTAAAACAAGAGTCAGTAAAAGACGGCGCATGAAGGTGCTCGGTAAAGGGAAGAACAGGAAACGCCGAGCATTCTAGCCCTCCCGGCCAGTTTGGCGGAGAGGGCTTGTCGCCTGGATCAGTTCTTTTTGACCAGCCCGTAGATCACCAGCAGCACAACGGCGCCCACCAGCGCACCGATGAAGCCTGCTCCTTGGCCAGCCTGATAGATGCCCAGGGCTTGACCGCCGTAAGTCGCCGCCAGCGAACCGCCAATACCGAGCAGGATGGTCATGATCCAGCCCATGCTGTCATCGCCCGGTTTCAGGAACCGTGCCAGCAGGCCGACAATCAAGCCGATAAAGATGGTTCCGATGATTCCCATGGCATTTCCCTCTGAATGAAGTGGCTATGCGAAAGCCTAGTCAGACTTTGGCATCCTGCCATGAGAGAACGGCGGTCCCTGAATGGTTCCGCCGCTGCCACATGAAACTATTCGGCGATCAGCGCTTCGACCTTGAGGATCTGCGCGGTCAGCGTTTCGCGATCCGCACAACGCAAGTTGGCGTGACCGACCTTGCGGCCGACCTTGAACGCCTTGCCGTAGTGATGCAGATGGCAATCGGCGATGGCAACGACCTTCTCGGTGTCCGGCACTTTGCCAATGAAGTTGAGCATCGCGCTTTCGCCGACCTTGGCCGTCGAACCCAACGGCAGACCGGCAACGGCCCGCAGGTGGTTTTCGAACTGGCTGCACTCGGCGCCTTCGGTGGTCCAGTGCCCTGAGTTGTGCACCCGGGGGGCAATTTCGTTGGCCTTGAGGCCACCGTCGACTTCAAAGAACTCGAACGCCATCACGCCGACGTAATCCAGCTGCTTGAGCACACGGCTGGAGTAGTCTTCGGCCAGAGCTTGCAACGGGTGATCGGTGCTGGCCACGGACAGCTTGAGGATGCCGCTTTCGTGGGTGTTGTGTACCAGCGGATAGAAGCGGGTTTCACCGTCGCGGGCGCGCACGGCGATCAGCGAGACTTCACCAGTGAACGGCACGAAGCCTTCCAGCAGACAGGCCACGCTGCCCAGTTCGGCGAAGGTGCCGACCACATCCTCAGGGGTGCGCAGGACTTTCTGGCCCTTGCCGTCGTAACCCAAAGTACGGGTTTTCAGCACTGCCGGCAGACCGATGGAAGCCACGGCGGCGTCCAGGTCGGCCTGGGACTGGATGTCGGCGAACGCCGGAGTAGGAATCCCCAGGTCCTTGAACATGCTCTTCTCGAACCAGCGATCACGGGCGATGCGCAGGGCTTCAGCACTCGGGTAGACCGGGACGAATTGCGAGAGAAAAGCCACGGTCTCGGCCGGAACGCTTTCGAACTCGAAGGTCACCAGATCGACTTCATCGGCCAGCTGACGCAGGTGATCCTGATCGCCGTAATCGGCTCGCAGGTGTTCGCCCAACGCGGCTGCGCAAGCATCCGGCGCCGGGTCCAGGAAAGCGAAGTTCATGCCCAGCGGAGTGCCCGCCAGCGCCAACATGCGACCCAGTTGGCCGCCACCGATTACACCGATCTTCATCGTCAACAACCTCAGGCGATGCGTGGGTCTGGATTGTCCAGGACGCTGTCTGTCTGCTCAGCACGGAAGGTTTTCAGCACCGTATGGAACTGCGGGTGCTTGGCGCCCAGGATACTCGCCGACAACAGCGCTGCGTTGATCGCACCCGCCTTGCCGATGGCCAGAGTGGCAACCGGAATGCCTGCTGGCATCTGCACAATGGAGAGCAGCGAATCAACGCCCGAAAGCATAGCGGACTGCACGGGTACGCCCAGCACCGGCAAGTGGGTCTTGGCCGCACACATGCCTGGCAAGTGGGCCGCGCCACCGGCACCGGCGATGATCACCTCGATGCCACGTGCCTCGGCTTCTTCAGCGTACTGAAACAGCAGGTCCGGGGTGCGGTGGGCAGAAACCACTTTCACCTCGTAGGGTATGCCGAGCTTTTCCAGCATATCGGCGGTGTGGCTAAGGGTGGACCAATCGGACTTGGAGCCCATGATCACGCCAACCAGTGCACTCATCGTCGTGCCTCTTCTCTCTGGGCGCCCGCAGGCGCGTCAAAAAACAATAAGCCACGCAGGATGCGTGGCTTGATTGTACGAATTATGGCCGGTCGTAACCGGCCGAAGGCCGCGCAGTATACCTCAATGAAGCAGATAAACAGCCCCCGATACGACCATCTGTCATACGGCGCAAAGTGCCGGTTTTATTGACTCGAAGGTCAGCCAACGCTCAACACAAAACACCGTGGAACTTGATCCCGATCCTGATTGCTCCAAACAACAAAACCCCCTGTGGGAGCATTTGGTGGTTTCAAGAACCGGTTGTGCCTTGGGCCGCGCCGCCTTCAAGTTTGCGCCACAACAACCGCACGTTGGCCTTGCGCACCAGCGCACAGCGGTACAGACGAATCTCCAGCGGCACGTGCCACTGCGGGCCGCCGCAGACCACCAGTTCACCGCGTGCCAGTTCGGCGCGCACGCTCAGTTGCGGCACCCAGGCGATGCCCAGGCCTTCCAGGGCCATGCTTTTGAGGCTGTCAGCCATGGCGGTTTCGTAGATCGTGGTGAAGCGCAGCGCCCTTTGGCGCAGCAGCATGTTCACCGAACGGCCGAGAAACGCACCGGCGCTGTAGGCCAGCAACGGCACGCTGCCTTCGCCTTCCAGATCGAACAGCGGTTTGCCGTCGGCGTCGGCGGCACACACCGGCAGCATTTCGGTGTGGCCCAAGTGCAGTGACGGGAAGATTTCCGGGTCCATCTGCATCGCGGCATCCGGGTCGTAGAAGGCCAGCATCAGATCGCAGCCACCTTCGCGCAAGGCATGCACCGCGTCACCCACGTTGGTCGCCACCAGTCGCGTGGCGATGTTCAAGCCTTCGTTGCGCAACTGCGCGATCCAGCGCGGAAAGAAACCCAGCGCCAGGGAGTGTGCGGCAGCCACCTGCATTACCTCGCCCTGCCCGCCTTCCAGGTGATGCAGATGGCGCAACACTTCGCCGAGCTGCTCGACCACGGTGCGTGCGGTGACCAGAAACAATTGCCCTGCCGCTGTCAGTTCCACCGGCGTGCGTGAACGATTGACCAGCGTCAGCCCCAGCGCCGCTTCCAGGCTGCGGATTCGTCGGCTGAACGCCGGTTGCGTCACGAAACGCCGCTCGGCTGCCTGGGAGAAACTGCGGGTGGCGGCCAGGGCACTAAAGTCCTCCAGCCATTTGCTTTCCAGATTCATCACATCCTCCCGGAGATGCACCAATTTAGGTCACACGCTTGCCGTCAACGCCGCGTCACACGGGCATTATGCCGAATGTGCATAGGCTAGTGTTTAACAGCATTGGCCCAAAATTCTGCACAAGCCTAGCATTCACAGCGTTCCGGCACAGACCGGGTCCATATTGAGATGATTTCTATCATGTCCTCCGCTGCATCATTCCGCACAGAAAATGACCTGCTTGGCGCCCTCGAAGTACCGGCTCAAGCGTATTACGGTATCCAGACCCTGCGAGCGGTGAATAACTTCCGCCTTTCGGGCGTTCCGATTTCGCACTACCCGAAACTGGTTGTCGGTCTGGCCATGGTTAAACAGGCCGCCGCAGACGCCAACCGTGAGTTGGGTCACCTGAGCGAAGCCAAGCACGCTGCCATCAGCGAAGCCTGTGCACGTTTGATCCGCGGCGACTTCCACGAAGAGTTCGTGGTGGACATGATTCAAGGCGGCGCTGGCACTTCGACCAACATGAATGCCAACGAAGTCATCGCCAACATCGCACTGGAGGCCATGGGTCACCAGAAAGGCGAATACCAGTACCTGCACCCGAACGACGACGTCAACATGGCGCAGTCGACCAACGACGCCTACCCAACAGCTATCCGCCTGGGTCTGTTGCTCGGTCACGACGCCCTGCTGGCCAGCCTCGACAGCCTGATTCAGGCGTTCGCGGCCAAGGGCCAAGAATTCAACCACGTCCTGAAGATGGGTCGTACCCAGTTGCAAGACGCCGTGCCGATGACCTTGGGTCAGGAATTCCGCGCTTTCGCCACCACCATGGGCGAAGACCTGGCCCGTCTGAAGACGCTGGCCCCGGAACTGCTGACTGAAGTGAACCTGGGCGGCACCGCGATCGGCACCGGCATCAACGCCGACCCGCGCTATCAGGCCCTGGCTGTACAGCGCCTGGCGCTGATCAGTGGTCAACCGCTGGTTCCGGCGGCCGACCTGATCGAAGCCACTTCCGACATGGGCGCCTTCGTGCTGTTCTCCGGCATGCTCAAGCGCACCGCGGTCAAGCTGTCGAAGATCTGCAACGACCTGCGCCTACTGTCCAGCGGCCCACGCACCGGCATCAACGAGATCAACCTGCCGGCACGCCAGCCTGGCAGCTCGATCATGCCAGGCAAGGTCAACCCGGTTATCCCGGAAGCCGTTAACCAGGTGGCCTTCCAGGTCATCGGTAACGATCTGGCGCTGACCATGGCAGCCGAAGGCGGCCAACTGCAACTGAACGTGATGGAGCCGCTGATCGCCTTCAAGATCTTCGACTCGATCCGCCTGCTGCAACGCGCCATGGACATGCTGCGCGAGCACTGCATCGTCGGCATCACCGCCAACGAAGCACGCTGCCGTGAACTGGTCGAGCACTCGATCGGCCTGGTCACCGCGCTGAACCCGTACATCGGCTACAAAAATGCCACCCGCATCGCCGGCCTCGCTCTTGAAAGCGGCCGCGGCGTGCTGGAACTGGTGCGTGAAGAAGGTCTGCTCGACGAAGCCATGCTCGCCGACATCCTGCGCCCGGAAAACATGATTGCTCCGCGTCTGGTGCCCCTGAAGGCATAACCCGACGCGTTATTTGTAGCACCGCTCACCAGGTCGAGGGACTAGACACCTCTCACCTTTTGAGGGCCTGGAGATCAATCTCCAGGCCCTTTTTTTTAACTGTTTTGTAGGAGCGAGCTTGCTCGCGAAAGATGTTTAACGATAACGCGTAAACCTGATGGCCAACGGCGCCCTTGAGTTTTTCGCGAGCGAGCTCGCTCCTACAGGAGCCAGACGCCAGTAAGGACAGGTGCTTCAAAGGCTTCGCTTCACCGAATACACCACAACCGTGCAGACGGACGGCACTGTCATCGGTATAGTGCCGCCCCTCTTCGCATGAGCGGTCGTCGGTAGCGAGGCCACAACCCATGCGAAACCCGAACTAATAACAAACCCGCGATATGAAACCGGGACGAACTTCGACCCGCCTGTTGTGCCGTGCGCCAGCGGGTGTAACTCGATATGTCTATCCGGCCAGCATCCGCCTACACAAAAAACAGCGAGGAATAATCCATGCTCGAAGTCATTAACGACTTCCTCTCAGGGAAAGTACTGATCGTGCTCATTGTCGGGCTCGGTAGCTACTTCACGATCCGCTCGCGTTTCGTTCAACTGCGTCATTTCTTCCACATGTTCGCGGTGTTCCGCGACAGCCTCAAAAGCAGCGCCGGGCAACTCAGTTCGTTCCAGGCCCTGATGCTCAGCCTCGCCGGCCGCGTCGGTGCGGGCAACATCGCCGGCGTCGGCATTGCCGTGACCCTTGGTGGCCCCGGAGCGGTGTTCTGGATGTGGGTGACCGCACTGGTCGGCATGTCCAGCAGCTTCTTCGAATGCTCCCTCGGCCAGCTCTACAAGCGCTGCGATTCCGAAGGCCAGTTCCGTGGCGGTCCGTCCTATTACATCCAGCACGGTCTGCAAAAACGCTGGCTGGGCATGCTGATGGCGTTCTTGCTGCTCGTGACGTTCGGCTTCGCCTTCAACGGCCTGCAAGCCCACGCCGTGACGCACTCGTTGAACAACGCGTTCGGCCTCGACACCACTTACACCGGCATCGGTCTGGCCGTGTTGCTGGGTCTGGTGTTCATCGGCGGAATCAAGCGCATCGCCAAGGTCGCCGACCTGTTGGTGCCGGTGAAAACCCTTGTGTACATCGGCGTGACCCTCTACGTGATCGTGCTGCAGTTCGACCATGTGCCGGGCATGCTGATAACCATCGTCAAGAGCGCTTTCGGTCTGGACCAGGCCTTTGGCGGCCTGATTGGCAGCGCCATTGTCATGGGCGTGAAACGTGGAGTGTTCGCCAACGAAGCAGGCCTGGGCAGTGCGCCGAACGTGGCGGCGGTTGCGGCGGTCGAGCACCCGGTGGCACAAGGTGTGGTGCAGGCGTTCAGCGTGTTCCTCGATACCTTCGTGATCTGCACCTGCACCGCGCTGCTGATCCTGCTTTCCGGCTTCTACACCCCGGGCTTCGAAGGCGACGGCATTGCCCTGACCCAGAACTCGCTGGCCGCCGTGGTCGGTGACTGGGGCCGGATGTTCATCTCCGTGGCCCTGGCGTTGTTCGTGTTCACCTCGATCCTCTATAACTACTACCTGGGCGAGAGCAACCTGCGCTTTTTGATCGGTGAAAACCGCAAGGCGCTGATGGGCTATCGCGCACTGGTACTGGTGCTGATTTTCTGGGGCGCCATCGAAAACCTCGGCACCGTATTTGCCTTCGCCGACATCACCATGACCATGCTCGCGTTCGTCAACCTGATCGCGCTATTCCTGCTGTTCAAGGTCGGCATGCGCATCCTGCGTGACTACGATGACCAGCGCGCCGCTGGGATCAAGACGCCGGTTTTCGACTCCGCCAAGTTCCCGGACCTGGATCTGGATCGCCAGGCGTGGCCGGCCAATCCGCCGGCAGCTGCTCAGAATCAGGCTGAGCCGCAAGGCGTGACCGCAGCGCAACGCTGATCGGTTAAAGTGCACAATCCCGTGTGGGAGCGAGCCTGCTCGCGATGAGGCCATAACATTCAACAGCCATCTTGACTGTCAGGCCGCTATCGCGAGCAGGCTCGCTCCCACAGGAGTCATCGCTCTCGGAGAACCTCCATGATTTCCTCGACCTATCCTGCCGCCCAGCACGTCATGGTGCTCTACACCGGCGGCACCATCGGCATGCAGGCTAGCGCCAACGGCCTGGCTCCAGCGTCCGGTTTCGAAGCGCGGATGCGCGATTATCTGCACAGCCAGCCTGATCTGGTGGTGCCGCAATGGCGCTTCCGTGAAATGTCGCCGCTGATCGACAGCGCCAACATGACCCCGACGTATTGGCAGCAGCTGCGTGAAGCGGTGGTCGACGCAGTGGATGTGCAGGGCTGCGACAGCGTGCTGATCCTGCATGGCACCGACACGCTGGCCTACAGTGCCGCCGCCATGAGCTTCCAGTTGCTCGGCCTGCATGCCCGCGTGTGCTTCACCGGCTCCATGCTGCCGGCCGGCGTCACCGATAGCGATGCCTGGGAAAACCTCGGCGGCGCGCTGGTTGCACTGGGCCAGGGCCTCGCGCCGGGCGTGCATCTGTACTTCCATGGCGAACGGCTGGACCCGACCCGCTGCGCGAAGGTACGCAGTTTCGGCCGCCATCCGTTCAAGCGCCTGGAGCGTCAGGGCGGTGGCGTGAAGGTGCCTTCTTTACCAACACAGCTGAATTACAACCAACCCAAACAATTGGCGAACGTCGCGGTGCTGCCGCTGTTCCCCGGCATCAGCGCCGAGGTGCTGGATGGTTTGCTCGACAGTGGCATTCAGGGCCTGGTGCTGGAGTGCTACGGTAGCGGCACCGGTCCGAGCGACAACCCCGGGTTTCTCGCCAGCCTTGGGCGTGCGCGGGACAAGGGCGTTGTAGTAGTGGCCGTCACGCAATGCCACGAAGGCGGGGTTGTACTGGACGTCTATGAAGCCGGCAGTCGCTTGCGTGGCGTTGGGGTGTTGTCCGGTGGCGGCATGACCCGTGAGGCGGCGTTCGGCAAGTTGCATGGGTTGTTGGGTGCGGGGCTTGAAACGGACGAAATCCGTCGGCTTGTCGAACTCGACCTGTGCGGTGAACTGAGCTGACACCACACCACCCTTGTAGGAGCGAGCCTGCTCGCGATAGCGGTCTACCATTCACATTGATGTGACTGATCCACCGTCATCGCGAGCAGGCTCGCTCCCACAGGGGACATCACCCGGCATACAACTTGCTGCGCTCCAGCTATCCCAAGGCTGGAAGTCCTCATGCTCCACTCCCACCTCACCACGCTCAACGCGGTCTCCCTGGTACTCGATGCCTTCAGGGCACAAGGCTTGTCCAGCGAAGCGCTGCTGGCCGGCAGCGGCATCAGCGCGGCGGATCTGAACCGTGCCGACACACGCATCACCACCAATCAGGAAATGCAGGTCTGTGCCAACGCCGTTGCTCTCAAACGTGACATCGGCCTGGAACTGGGCCGGCGGATGCACGTTTCCTGCTACGGCATGCTCGGTTACGCCCTGCTCACCAGTGCCACCTTCGGTGACGCTTTGCGTCTGGCGATGCGTTATCCGGCGCTGCTGGGAACACTTTTCGAGTTGAGCCTTGAAGACGATGGCGAGCGCATCTGGTTCGTCGCCGCTGATTACCGCGAGAGCCCGGCCATGGCGGTGTTCAACGCCGAATTCTGCCTGGTGTCGCTGAAAGTCACCTGCGACGACCTGCTCGGCCATCCCCTGCCGTTGCTCGGCGCCCGCTTTGAACACGCCGCCCCCGATTACGAAGCGACCTACGCCGAACACTTCAATTGCCCGGTGCACTTCGGCGCCCGTAACAATGCCTTTGCCTTCGACAAGCGCTGGCTCGACCAGCCACTGCCGCTAGCCGACATCATCACCCACCAGGCCATGGCCGAACGCTGCCGCAAACAGAACATCGAGTTCACCGGGCGCCAGGCGTGGCTGGGACGGATCCGCCAATTGCTCAGCGCGCAATTGAATGCGGCGCCGGGGCTGGAGGGATTGGCCGAACAAATGAACTGTTCGGCGCGGACCTTGCGCCGGCATCTCAAGGACATGGGTTGCAGCTATCAGGAACTGCTCGACGAACTGCGCTTCGAGCAGGCCAAGCAAATGCTTTGCGAGGATCAGTTGCCGATCTATCAGATTGCCGAAGCCCTGGGTTTCAGCGAGACCGCGAGTTTTCGGCATGCGTTTGTGCGCTGGAGTGGTGTGGCGCCGAGTCAGTTTCGGCCACACGGATAAACCCTGTAGGAGCGGGCTTGCCCGCGAAGAGGCCAGCGCATCCAACGCATCTGTATCGCCGCAATACCGCCTTCGCTGACAAGCCAGCTCCTACAGGGTGTGTATCCCATACGCTGAACAGGGGCGAATTTCGGTCAAATGTTTTGGCCATATCGATCCCCTTTTGGCCTTTCCTGCCGTTCTCCGATTCGCCGTGCGCCGCAACACTGGGGGCAACCGAATCAGCCCTGCGGAGAACAAGAAATGCTGACGATCTACTCGGACGATCACCACCTGCACCACGGCCGTTGCGAATTGATAGACGGGCAACTCAAGCCCTGCTTCGAAATGCCTTCCCGTGCCGACCACGTACTGGCACGGGTGCAAAATCAAAATCTGGGCCCTGTCGAAGCGCCAAAGGATTTCGGCCTCGGGCCGATCGAGCGCATTCACAGCCGAGACTACCTCGACTTCTTCAAGGGCGCCTGGGCACGCTGGACCGAGTACAACACCGACGGCGACTTGCTGCCCTACACTTGGCCAGCCCGCACCCTGCGCCGCGTCAAACCCTCCAGCCTGCATGGCGAACTCGGTTACTACAGCTTCGACGGCGGCGCCCCGATCACCGCCGGCACCTGGCAAGCGGCGTACAGCGCAGCGCAAGTCGCGCTCACCGCCCAAGCGGAAATCCAGCGCGGCGCCCGTTCTGCTTTCGCCCTGTGCCGTCCGCCGGGACACCACGCCGCCGGCGACTTGATGGGTGGTTATTGCTACCTCAACAACGCCGCCATCGCCGCCCAGGCGTTCCTCGATCAGGGCCATGAAAAGATCGCGATCCTCGACGTCGACTACCACCACGGCAACGGCACCCAGTCGATTTTCTACGAACGCAGCGACGTGCTGTTCACCTCGATCCATGGCCACCCGGAAGCCGAGTTCCCGTTCTTCCTCGGCTATGAAGACGAACGTGGCGAAGGCGCTGGCGAAGGGTTCAACTTCAACTACCCGTTGGCCGCCGGTTCAGGCTGGGACACCTGGAGCGCAGCGCTGGAACAGGCCTGCAATGAGATCGAAAGCTACAGTGCCGACATTATCGTCGTGTCCCTCGGAGTCGATACCTTCAAGGACGACCCGATCTCGCAATTCAAGCTCGACAGCCCGGATTACCTGGCCATGGGTAAGCGCATCGCCGGCCTCGGCGTACCGACACTGTTCGTGATGGAAGGCGGTTACGCAGTCGAAGAAATCGGCATCAATGCCGTGAACGTTCTTGAAGGTTTTGAAAGCGCTTGTTGAGGAAGTAGAAGAATGAAAAGTCTTAAGCGTTTCATCGTGCCGACGCTGTGTGCCTCGGTGCTCAGCGTTGCCGCCCACGCCGAAGAGCGAACCCTGCGCGTCTACAACTGGTTCGACTACATCACACCCAAGGCCCTGGAAGACTTCAAGGCCCAGAACACCCAGACCAAACTGGTCTACGACATCTTCGACACCAACGAAGCGCTGGAAGCCAAGCTGCTGACCGGCAACTCCGGATACGACGTGGTGGTGCCATCCAACGTATTCCTCGCCAAGCAAATCGAAGCTGGCGTGTTCCAGCCCCTGGACCGCAGCAAGCTGCCGAACTGGAATCACCTCGATCCCAAGCTGATGAAGCTGATCGAAGCCAACGACCCGGGCAACAAGTTCGCTGTGCCGTACATGTACGGCACCATCCTGATCGGTTTCAACCCGGACAAGGTCAAGGCCGCGCTCGGCGACAACGCACCCGTGGACAGCTGGGACCTGATCTTCAAGGAAGAGAACATCAGCAAGCTCAAGCAGTGTGGCGTCGCGCTGCTCGACTCGCCCTCGGAGATCCTGCCACTGGCCCTGCAACACCTCGGCCTGGATCCCAACAGCAAGAAGCCTGCGGACTACGACAAGGCTGAAGCACTGCTGATGAAGATCCGTCCGTACATCACCTACTTCCACTCGTCCAAGTACATGGCCGATATCGCCAACGGTGACATCTGCGTTGCGGTCGGATATTCCGGCAGCTTCTCGCAAGCTGCCAACCGCGCCAACGAAGCCAAGAACGGGGTGGTCGTCGACATGCGTTTGCCGAAGGAAGGCGCGCCGATCTGGTTCGACATGCTGGCGATTCCGAAGGGTGCGAAAAACCCCGACGACGCTTACACCTTCGTCAACTACCTGCTGCAACCCCAGGTGATCGCGCCGGTCAGTGACTTCGTCGGCTACCCGAACCCGAACAAGGACGCCACGGAGATGGTCGACCCGGTGATCCGCAACAACCCGAACCTGTACCCGACCGACACGGCGATGAGCACGCTCTACACCCTGCAACCGTTGCCCCGCGATGCCGAACGTGCGCGCACCCGGGCCTGGACCAAGATCAAGTCCGGCACCTGATACCCGCTTCACTCCCGCCGTCACCAGGACCTGCGCTCGCGCAGGTCTATTTTTGCCTGCGGCACATCAGCGACCCGACGCGCTCCTTTCAAAGAAAACGCCAGACCGCCCGCAGCCGCTCCAACGCGGCTTCGATAGCCTTTTCCGGCACTGCTGCAAACCCCAGAACCAACCCGGCACGCTGATCCATCGGGATCGTGGACTCGGGCAGCCAATAGCCACTCAAGCCATTGATCTCGACATCGACGCTACGTGCCAATTCAATCAACGCCTGTTCTCGCTCAATGCTGTCGACCGGCACTGTCATGTGCAACCCGGCGGCGACCGTGGGCAACTGGCCGATACCGGGAATGCCCCCCGGCCAGCCGCTGAGCAACGCATTACGCCGGCTCAGCGCCGCACGCCGCATGCGGCGGATATGCCGCTGGAAATGCCCGGCCGCCATGAACTCGGCCATTACGGCCTGGGTACTGACCTCGGAATGCCGTACGTCCACCGCCCGACGCTGGGCAAACGCCTGCACCAGATCCATCGGTAATACCAGGTAACCCAGGCGCAACGCCGGAAACGCTACTTTGCCGAACGTGCCGACGTAGAGCACCCGGCCTTGCCGATCCAGGGCCGCCAAAGGCGCCAGCGGCGCACCGCTGTAGCGGTACTCGCCGTCATAGTCATCCTCGACGATCCAGCCCTGCGTGCGTTCGGCCCAGGCCAGCAACTCCAGACGGCGAGCCAGGCTCATCACCACCCCGGTGGGGTACTGATGGGACGGGGTGACGTAGGTCAGACGGCAATCGTCAAGCTGTGCCAGTTCACCGCAGTCGATACCCTCACTATCCACCGCCACCCCATGCAGCCGGGCACCTGCTACGGCGAACGCATGACCGGCCGCCCGATACCCGGGATTTTCAATCGCCACCCCGTCACCGGGCTCCACCAGCAGCTGTGCACAAAGGCTGATTCCCTGCTGCGCGCCACTGGTGATCACAATTTGTTCAGCCGTGCACTGCATGCCACGGGAACTGCGCAAATACGCGGCGATCATTCCGCGCAAGCGTGCATCGCCGGCCGGGTCGCCGTAGCACAGTTGCTGCAAATCCGGTTTACGCCAGAAAGCCGCATTCAGCTTGGCCCAGACCTCGAACGGAAACAGATCGAACGCCGGAACACCGACCCGAAAAGCCCTGGGCGGACCACTGGGCGGCATGGGTAAATGGTTCTTTTCAACGCGGGACAAGGCGTCCCTGTGGGTAACTTTGCTGGATGAATCCACAGGCAAATCAAGCCAATTTGTGGATAAAGCTGTGGGTAAGCCTGTTGAAAACCCTGTGGATACTTTTGTGGATAGTTTTTTTGCCGGCAAGGTTGCCTGGGGTAATTGCGCGACGTAAGTCCCGTCGCCTACCCGCCCCTCGATAAACCCTTCAGCGTAAAGCTGATCGTAGGCGCGCACTACGCTGTTGCGGGAAA
The DNA here is from genome assembly GCF_056402055.1 of Pseudomonas sp. P4_C4. Classification (NCBI taxonomy): domain Bacteria; kingdom Pseudomonadati; phylum Pseudomonadota; class Gammaproteobacteria; order Pseudomonadales; family Pseudomonadaceae; genus Pseudomonas; species Pseudomonas sp. P4_C4. The sequence goes on from NZ_JBFUID010000073.1 coordinate 26,003, forward strand.
TCGCCAGCGCGGCAGCCAGATCCCGACTGGCCGGCAGACGCGTGCCGCTGGCCAGTCGCCCGTCGAGCACCCGCATCCGCAATGCCTGATAGAGCTGCCGACTCAGCCCCTGGCGACGATCAAGTTCTATACCCGCCGGGTTGAAGGTCAAGGACAGTGGTTCGCTAGTCATCGCAATGGACCCATGAAATTGGTCATTAGTGGCTCTTACAACAGACCAATAGCCTGCCTAGGATGCAGATATTCGCCAAGGAAAATATCTCCATGTACACGCCACGTGCTTTTGCCATCGACGAGTTGTCCCAACTGCATGAACTGATCCTCGCCACCCGTCTCGCCATATTGGTGACCCACGGTGAAAGCGGCCTGCAAGCCAGCCATGTACCGGTGCTGCTGCATTGCGAACAAGGCTCGAACGGCACGTTGTACGGGCATCTGGCCAAAGCCAATCCACAGTGGAAAGAGCTGCGCGACGGCGCCGAAGCCCTGCTGATTTTTGCCGGTGCCGACGCCTACGTCAGCCCTGGCTTCTACCCGAGCAAGGCCGAACACGGCAAAGTCGTGCCAACCTGGAACTACGTCGCCGTACACGCCTATGGCCGAGCCGAAACCTTCAGCGATGGCGGGCGGCTGCTCGACATCGTCAGCACCCTCACCGATCGTCATGAAGCTGGCCGCGCCCAACCGTGGTCAGTGGCCGATGCCCCCGCCGATTACATCGACGGCATGCTCAAGGCCATTGTCGGTTTCGCCATTCCCATCGACCGTCTGGAAGGCAAGCGCAAGCTCAGCCAGAACCGTAGCCCCGCCGACATCGCCGGCGTGCGCGAAGGCCTGGCCGCCAGCCCCGACGTCAACGACCAAACCCTCGCCCAATTGATGCGCTAAGGAAGTCACCATGAGTCAAATCGACATTCGCCAAGTCACCGCCGGTGATCACGCGGCCTGGTTGCCGCTGTGGCAAGCCTACTTGCGCTTCTACAACACCGAATTGCCGGAGGCCGTCACCCAAAGCACCTGGCAGCGTATGCTCGATCCGAACGAGCCAACCCACGCCGCCCTCGCCTGGGCCGACGGCAAAGCGGTGGGCATGGTGCATTTCATCTACCATCGTTCGAACTGGGCCATCGAAAACTCCTGCTACCTGCAAGACTTGCTGGTGGCCCCGGAAACCCGCGGCACCGGCGTCGGCCGGCAGTTGATCGAGTTCGTCTACGCCACGGCCAAGGCTGACGGCTGCAACAAGGTCCACTGGCTGACCCACGAAACCAACGCCACCGCGATCCAGCTCTACGAGCGCATCGCCGAACGCCCAGGTTTTATCCAGTTTCGCAAAGCCATAGGGGGCGTTCTCAATTAGTTTTCCCGTCGCGTTGTCGCCTTAAAGCGGGCCAGGCAAGGCGCAGGCCGCTGGAAATGGTTGTTCCCTTTCCAAGGCCTGCAACGCAGCCTGGCCCGTTTTAAGGCACAACCCGAAGGGCCGGGCCTGCTGTTGTGCAGGGCTGCGTTGCTCGAAGCTTATTTGGAATGACCAAACCACGCTTCTCGCGCCTTGCCCTGCACAACAG
>NZ_JBFUID010000074.1:0-26964 GCF_056402055.1 Pseudomonas sp. P4_C4
GGTCTGGCCACACCGGCCTTGAATCGATCAGCTCTCAGCACTGGTCTGGCCACACCGGCCTTGAATCGATCAGCTCTCAGCACTGATCAGTTGTATAGAAGGGTTTGTGTCCCCTTCGTCTAGTGGCCTAGGACACCGCCCTTTCACGGCGGTAACAGGGGTTCGAGTCCCCTAGGGGACGCCACGATTACCCGCTCTGCGGGATTTATAAGGGTCATTCAATTATTGAATGGCCCTTTTGTTTGTCTGGCGTTTGGCCAAATTCCTCCACTTCCCAAAAAACTGTTCTTCAGACCAGCGGTCACACCCATGACTTGCTAAAATTTATTATGAGAATAATATTTCAATCGTAATATTCGGAGGCAACGATGAACGATAAAAAAGCTCAAACCCGCGAACGCATCCTCAAGGCTGCCAGCGCAGCGCTGATTCAGCGCGGCCCGGCCGAGCCAAGCGTGGGCGAAGTGATGGGCGCGGCGGGCCTGACGGTCGGCGGCTTCTACGCACACTTCGAAAGCAAGGACGCGATGATGCTGGAGGCGTTCAAGCAATTGCTCGGTCACCGCCGCGACCTGATTGCCGACATGGACGCGGAGTTGACCGGCGAAGAGCGCCGCACTCTGGTGGCAGCGTTTTACCTGTCGCGCAAGCACCGTGATTCCTCCGAATCGGCGTGCCCGATCCCGGCATCGGTCGGTGAACTGGGACGGCTGCCGGAAGCGTTTCGTATTGCATTGAATGAACACGTCGAAATGATGGTCGCGCAGTTGGCGGCCAGTCCTGAAGAAACCGAAAAAGCCCTGGCCGATATGGCCTTGATGGTGGGTGGGCTGGCTCTGGCGCGGGCGCTGGGGCCAGGAGAGTTGTCCGATCGATTACTGCGCGCCGCCAAATCGGCAGTGCGTTGACCTGAAGGCTGCGGCCTGAGGAGAATGCGATGAGCGCGTTAAAGTGGGTTCGTGGCGTTAATGGCACCTTGGGCTGGTTTGCCCCGAAACTGGTCGCTAGCAAAATGCGACTGGCCTTCATGACACCGCGGGATCTGCCGCCCCGTGACTGGGAGCTGCCGCTGTTGGCGAGGTCCGAGCGGATCACCTTGCGTTTCGGCCTCTCGGCGTTGCGTTGGGGGCAAGGCCCGGCCGTGTTGCTGATGCACGGTTGGGAAGGGCGGCCAACGCAGTTTGCCAGCCTGATCACGGCGTTGGTCGATGCCGGTTACTCCGTGGTCGCGCTGGATGGTCCGGCTCACGGGCGCTCGCCGGGCAGCGAGGCGAATGTGGTGCTCTTTGCTCGTGCCATGCTCGAAGCCGCCGCCGAACTGCCGCCACTGCAAGCGGTCATCGGCCACTCCATGGGGGGCGCCAGTGCGATGCTAGCGGTGCAGTTGGGCCTGCGCACGGAAACCCTGGTCAGCATCGCTGCCCCGGCGCGGATTCTGGGTGTGTTGCGTGGGTTCGCCCGCTACGTCGGACTGCCACCAAAAGCCCGTTCGGCGTTCATTCGCCAGGTCGAGCAAGACGTCGGCATGCGCGCCGCGACGCTGGATGTCGCTCACTATCAACTCGATATGCCCGGCCTGATTGTCCACGCCGAAGACGACAATCTTGTCTCTGTGAAGGAATCCCAGCTGATTCACGAAGCGTGGTTCGACAGCCGTTTGCTGCGCCTGCAAGAAGGTGGGCATCAGCGGGTGCTGGCTGACCCTCGGGTGATTGATGGCGTGTTATCACTGCTGGCCGGTCGCCGTCTGCAATCGCGCCAATCCGCTTGAGCATCCGTTACACTGCCCTGGTCGAAATTATCTGACCAGGGAGTCGGGCATGGGCTGGGATCGGGAAACGCCATTTATCATTGATCTGCAAGTGGACGCCGAGGACATTGACGGGTTGGGGCACGCGAACAACGCGGTCTACGTGACCTGGCTCGAACGCTGTGCCTGGCGCCACTCCCAACGCCTTGGCCTGGACCTGGTCGAATACCGGCGGCTGGACCGGGCGATGGCAGTGGTGCGCCACGAGATCGATTACCTGGCGGCAGCCTATGAAGGCGATGAGTTGCAATTGGCGACCTGGATTGTCGATTGGGATCAGCGCCTGAGAATGACCCGGCATTTCCAGTTGAAGCGACCCAGCGACAATTCGACCTTGCTGCGCGCGCAAACCACCTTCGTCTGTATCGAGCTGTCCAGCGGCAAGCCCAAGCGCATGCCGGTAGAGTTCATCGAGGGTTATGCTCCGGCATTGCTATCGCTCTAACCAATGTAGGAGCGAGCTCGCTCGCGAAAAACCTGAGACCGCCGCGGGGCGTCAGGCTGGTCGCGTTAACGTTGACGACCATCGCGAGCAATCGAGCGTCGACCGGCTGCTCCTACAGGGGATCTGCGATGTTCTGCAGAGTCCTGCTGAAACCAGTAAACTGCCGCACGTTTTTCCTCGAGTGTGTTTTTCATGCAAATTGCTTTGGCGCCCATGGAGGGGTTGGTCGACGACATCCTGCGCGATGTGCTGACCCGCGTGGGTGGTATTGACTGGTGCGTGACCGAGTTCATTCGGGTCAACGACCAGTTGCTGACACCTGCCTATTTCCACAAGTTCGGCCCGGAGTTGCTCAACGGTGCCCGGACGGCCTCCGGTGTGCCGCTGCGTGTGCAACTGCTCGGTTCCGATCCTGTGTGCCTGGCGGAAAATGCCGCGCTGGCTTGCGAGCTGGGTTCTGAAGTGATCGACCTGAACTTCGGCTGCCCGGCCAAGACCGTCAACAAATCCCGTGGTGGCGCGGTGCTGCTCAAGGAGCCCGAGCTGCTCAACCAGATCGTCGAGCACGTCCGTCGTGCCGTTCCTGCACACATTCCGGTCACTGCCAAGATGCGCCTGGGCTTCGACAGCCCGGACGGTTCGCTGGTGTGTGCCACGGCCCTGGCCGAAGGTGGTGCGGAGCATATCGTGGTGCATGCGCGGACCAAGGTTGACGGCTACAAACCGCCCGCGCACTGGGAGTGGATTCCACGGGTGCAGGACGTGGTCAAGGTGCCGGTGTTCGCCAATGGTGATATCTGGAGCGTCGAAGACTGGCGGCGTTGCCGCGAGATCAGCGGCGTGGAAGACATCATGCTCGGTCGTGGCCTGGTGTCGCGTCCGGATCTGGCCCGGCAGATCGCTGCCGCGCGGGCCGGGGAGGAGGTGGTCGAGATGACCTGGGCCGAGTTGCTGCCACTGATCCAGGACTTCTGGTTGCAGGCCAAGGCACAGATGACGCCTCGCCAGTCGCCGGGTCGCCTGAAGCAATGGCTGGCGATGCTGACCCGCAATTATCCCGAGGCGGTGGAGCTGTTCACCGTGCTGCGCCGTGAGACCGAGCTGGATAACGTCTCGCGTTTGTTGGGTCTGCCGGTGGCTGAAGCGGCCTGAAACTTTTTTGTGCCTTGTCCTCTAAAAACGCTACTTCAGCAGTTTTTGAAACTCCTCAACCGGCAACGGCTGACTATGCAAATACCCTTGGTAGAAGTGACAATCCAACCCCTGCAAGAACTCCAGTTGCTCTGCTGTTTCCACCCCTTCGGCAATCACTTTCAAGTCCAGGCTGTGGGCCATGGCGACGATGGCGCGGATGATCTCGGCGTCGTTCGGGTCGCTGGTGGCATCGCGGATGAACGACTTGTCGATTTTCAGGGTGTCGACCGGCAAGCGCTTGAGGTAGGTCAACGAGGAATAGCCGGTGCCGAAGTCGTCCATGGCGAAGCTCACACCGAGTTTTTTCAGGCGGCGCATTTTGCTGATGGTGTCTTCCAGATTCTGGATCACGATACCTTCGGTGATTTCCAGCTTCAGCAGGGAGCACGGCAGGCCATAGCTGTTCAGGCTGTTTTCGACGCGCTCGACGAAGTCGTTCTGGCGGAACTGGCGCGGGCTGATGTTCACGCACAGGCTGAATCTTAGCGGGTCTATCAGGCCGTTTTCGATCAATTGCTTGAAGGCCTGGCAGGCTTCGTCGAGGATCCAGGTGCCGACTTCCAGAATCAGTCCGCTGTCTTCCAGTACCTTGATGAACTCGTTGGGTGACTGCGGGCCAAGCTCCGGATGATTCCAGCGTACCAGGGCCTCGGCACCGACGATGCGGTCGCCCCGGGCGTCGACCTGGGGTTGGTAATGCACGCGAAACTCGCCCCGGGAAAGCGCCAGGCGCAAGTCGGTTTCCATGCGCAGGCGTTCGCTCGCGGCCTTTTGCATGGTGTTGTGGTACATCTGCGCGGTATTGCGCCCCGAGTCCTTGGCGCGATAGAGCGCGATGTCGGCGCGCTTGAGCAGGTCGGTCGGGGTCGAACCGTGATCGGGGATCAGCGCAATGCCGATGCTTGGTGTCACTTGCAGGCGCTGGCCATCGAGGAACATCGGTTCGGACAGCAGTTCGCGGATGGTGTCGGCCAGTTGGCGTACCTGATCGCTGACCTCGCTGCGCGAGCCTTCGAGACCGCTGAGCAGTACCACGAATTCGTCACCGCCCAGGCGCGCAACGGTGTCTTCCATGCGCACGCTGGCCTCCAGGCGCGCGGTGATGATTTTCAGCACGGTATCGCCCACCGGATGCCCGAGGGAGTCGTTGATGTGCTTGAAATGGTCGAGGTCGAGGAACATCAGCGCGCCGCGCAGGTTATGGCGTTTGAGCAGGGCGATCTGCTGGCTCAGGCGGTCCATCAGTAATGCCCGATTGGGCAGGTTGGTCAGTGAGTCGTGGTAGGCCAGGTGGCGAATCTGCGCTTCGGCGTTTTTCAGCAGGCTGACGTCTCGCGCGGTCAACAGCAGGCAGGCGGTTTCATTGAGGGTGATCGGCTCCACCGAGACTTCGACAGTGAGCAGTTCGCCGCGCTTGTTACGCCCGAGCATTTCCTGGTGATGAACCCGGCCCTTGATCTGCAATTCCGCCAGCAGCGCCGAGCGTTGTTTTTCTTCAGCCCAAATCCCCACCTGATACACCGTGCGGCCCACCACTTCTTCGGCGCGGTAGCCGGTCAGGCGGCAGAAGCCGTCGTTGACCTCCAGATAGCGCCCGGTGTCGCGCTCGGTGATGGTGATGGCGTCGGGGCTGGAGTGGAACGCCTTGGCGAATTTCTCTTCACTGGCCTTGAGCGCCGCTTCCGAGCGCTGTTGCTGGGTGATGTCGCGCAGCGTGGTGACAATGCAGGGCTGGTCGCCGACGCTGATCTGGCGGCTGGAAATCACGCAAGTCAGGACCTGTCCGTCCTTGTGCTGGACGAGAATGGCGACGTTGTTCAGGCCTTGTTCGCGGATCACTTGTTCGATCCGTCGCAGGCTTTTCGCTGAAGCGTCCCACAGGCCTATTTCGTCGGCGCTGCGGCCGATCACATCGGCGGTGCTCCAGCCGAAGGTCTGGGTGAAGCTGGAGTTGATTTCAATGAACTGGCCGCTGTCCTGGTGGGTGACGCAGATCGGGTCGGGGCTGACCTGGAACAGCGTGGCGAATTTCTCTTCGGAGGCCACCAGCCGTTGTTCGCGCTCCACCTGGTCGGTGATGTCGAGCAATGTGCCTGCCATGCGCACCGGCACGCCGTTGTCATCGCGGTAGAGGCGGGCGCGGCTTTCCAGGTAGCGCGAGCTGCCGTCAGGCAATTGCACGCGGTAGGTCAATTGATAGTTGCCGGCCGGGCCTTCACGCAGGCTGCGGTAAGCGTCGCGCATGGTGTCGCGTTCTTTGCCGGGCACGCCTTCGAAAAACTCGTCGAAGGACTCGTGAAAGGGTTTGGCGTCCAGGCCGTGCAGTTGGGCGGCCCGTGCCGATCCGTAGAGCATGCCGCTGGGAATGTGCCAGTCCCAGGTGCCGAGCTGCGCGGAGTCCAGGGCCAGGTCGAGGCGTTCCTGGCTGTCCTTGAGGGCATGTTCGGCGACTTTGCGTTCGGTGGTGTCCAGGAACGTGCTCAGTAGATAGGGCTGGCCTTCGAGCTCGACTTTTTGCGCACTGAGGATACCGTCATGGACCTGGCCATTGCTGGCGCGAAACTGCACTTCCATGCTCACCAGGTCGCCTTTGGCCTTGGTGGCCTTGACCAGGTCGGCCCGTTGCTCGGGATGCACCCACAGCCCCAGTTCCAGGGTGGTGCGGCCGATCGCGTTTTGTACCGGCCAACCGAACAGGCTTTCGAAATGCTGGTTGGCTTCGGAAATCAGGCCGTCTTCCTGGCGGGTCAGCAGGACCATGTTCGGGCACAGGTGAAACAGGGTGGCGAAGCGTTTTTCCGAGCTGCTCAACGCCTGCTCGCGCTGGCGCTGGTGGGTAATCTCGCGGATCACGCCGATCATCCGTGGCCTGCCGTGCTTGTCCGGCAACAGGCTGCCGTTGATTTCCAGCCAGTGCAGGCTGCCATCGGGCCAGCGGATGCGGTGATGCATCGCTTGCTCCAGTGGCGCGCCAGCGATGACCGCGTGGAAGGCGCGAAGGGTTTTCGCGCGATCTTCCGGGGGCAGCAGGTCGAGGTATTCCAGATCCGATGGCAATGGTTTGCGGGGGTCGAAGCCGAACAGCGCCTGCGTGCCCCGGGACCAGCTGATCTGCCCGCGCTCGATGTCCCAATACCAGGCGCCCAGGCGCGCGCCGTTGAGCGCGGCCAGTAATTGCGAGGCACTTTCCCAGCTCTGTTCTGAGCTTTTCGGATCAAGTGCCTGAATTCGCGGCATCGGCGGAATACGGTCTACAGATTTCGGCATTGGCAAGCCTTGAGCTGAGTTTGGGCGTTTGTTGCAGGAATTCTCGGCTCTATAGGAGTAGCACAAGTTAGCCTTGAGTCCCTGGCGGATCGAGTTGAGCGTCCAGCAAGGCCATGAAGGCCCGCGCAGCATTCGACAGCGTCCTTTCCGTGTGCAGGATATAGCCTAGCTGGCGAGTGAGCTGTATGCCCGGCAAAGGTATGCGTGCTACCTGGTCATCGAGCATGGTGCGCGGCAAAACGCTCCAGGCCAGGCCAATCGAGACCATCATCTTGATGGTTTCCAGATAGTTGGTGCTCATGGCGATGTTTGGCGTCAGGCCCTGGGCTTCAAACAGCCGTTGCACAATGTGGTGGGTAAAGGTATTGCCGCCGGGAAAGACCGCCGGGTGCCGGGCGATGTCTGCCAGGCTGACCTTGCCGTTGTTGAGTAGAGAATGCTCCGGGGCGACCACGAAATCCAGCGGGTCGTCCCACACCGGGGTGGCCTTGACCAGCGCATGGGGCTCTGGCGCGAGGGTGATGACCGCCAGTTCGGCGCGACCATGGAGGATCTCCTCATAGGCTACTTCCGAATCGAGAAACTGAATATCCAGCGCTACCTCGGGATAACGTCGGGTGAACTCCCTTAATAAAGGCGGCAAGCGGTGCAGGCCGATGTGGTGACTGGTGGCCAGGGTCAGACGGCCGGTCACCTCGCCCGTGAGGTTGGTCAAGGCGCGGCGCGTATCATCGAGGACATTCAGAATCTGGTAGGCCCGCGGCAGCAGGGCGCGCCCGGCCTCGGTCAGGCCCACTTCACGACCCAGGCGATCGAACAGCCGCACCTTCAATTGCTGCTCCAGCCCGGCGATGCGTTTGCTGATGGCCGGCTGGGTCAGGTGCAGCCTTTCCCCGGCGCCGGAGAAGCTTCCGGTCTCGGCGATGGCAATAAAAGCATTGAGGTTGGCCAGGTCCATGGTTGTATTCCAGTTGGTTATCCAAAGCATAAAAAATATGAATTTGAGTTATTTAATGTAACCCCATAGGATCAGCCTCACAAGCCAAAGGGTTATTGAGACTTTCAAGACCCAGAGGTCTGTGTAGCGAGTTTGTTAGTTCAAATTCGGATGCCAGAAGTCCATAGCCAAGGCGCTGCGACGAGTCATAGCGCGCTATGGCGAGGAGCAGCAACGCAGGATATGGGCTTCTGGCGCCGAAGTTGACTAACGAAACTCGCTATACAGACCTCACTGGCATAGAAAAAGCTGATGAGGAACCGTCTGATGGCCGGCAAAACGCTCTACGACAAGCTCTGGGATTCGCATTTGGTCAAGCAGCGCGACGATGGCTCTGCGCTGATTTACATCGACCGTCACATCATCCACGAAGTGACCTCGCCGCAAGCCTTCGAAGGCCTGCGTCTGGCCGGGCGCAAGCCATGGCGCATCGATGCCAACATCGCGACCCCGGACCACAACGTACCGACCACGCCGGAGCGCAAGGGCGGCATCAACGCCATCGTTGACCAGGTCTCGCGTCTGCAAGTGCAGACCCTCGATGACAACTGCGATGAATACGGCATCGTCGAGTTCAAGATGAACGACGTTCGCCAGGGCATCGTCCACGTCATCGGCCCGGAGCAGGGCGCAACGTTGCCGGGCATGACCGTGGTCTGCGGCGACTCCCACACCTCGACCCACGGCGCATTCGGCGCGTTGGCGCACGGTATCGGTACTTCCGAGGTCGAGCATGTGCTCGCCACTCAGTGCCTGGTCGCCAAGAAAATGAAAAACATGCTGGTACGTGTCGAAGGCCAATTGCCGTTCGGAGTGACCGCCAAGGACATCGTGCTCGCCGTGATCGGCAAGATCGGCACCGCCGGCGGTAACGGCCACGCCATCGAGTTCGCCGGCAGCGCGATTCGCGACCTGTCCGTCGAAGGCCGCATGACCATCTGCAACATGTCCATCGAGGCCGGCGCTCGCGTAGGCCTGGTGGCCGCGGACGAAAAAACCGTGGCTTACGTCAAGGGCCGTCCTTTCGCACCGAAAGGCGCGGAGTGGGACCTGGCTGTTGAAGCCTGGAAAGACCTGGTGTCTGACGCTGACGCCAAGTTCGATACTGTTGTCGAACTCGACGCCACCCAGATCAAGCCGCAAGTCAGCTGGGGCACTTCGCCTGAGATGGTGTTGGCGGTGGATCAGAACGTGCCGGATCCTGCGAAGGAAATGGACCTGGTCAAGCGCGACTCCATCGTCCGCGCCTTGAAATACATGGGGTTGACCGCCAACCAGGCGATCACCGACATTCAGCTCGACCGCGTGTTCATCGGTTCCTGCACCAACTCGCGGATCGAAGACCTGCGTGCGGCGGCCGTGATCGCCAAGGGCCGCAAAGTGGCCTCGACCATCAAGCAGGCCATCGTCGTTCCGGGCTCGGGTCTGGTGAAGGCCCAGGCCGAATCGGAAGGTCTGGACAAGATTTTCCTCGAAGCCGGATTCGAATGGCGTGAGCCGGGTTGCTCGATGTGCCTGGCGATGAACCCGGACCGTTTGGAAAGTGGCGAGCATTGCGCTTCGACCTCCAACCGTAACTTCGAAGGCCGTCAGGGCGCCGGTGGTCGTACCCACCTCGTCAGCCCGGCGATGGCCGCGGCCGCCGCGGTGAACGGTCGTTTCATCGACGTCCGTGAATTGATCCAGGGAGCGCAGTAAGCATGAGAGCATTTACCCAACATACTGGACTTGTCGCGCCTTTGGATCGTGCCAACGTCGACACCGACCAGATCATTCCGAAACAATTTCTGAAGTCGATCAAGCGCACGGGTTTTGGCCCGAACCTGTTCGATGAATGGCGTTACCTGGATGTGGGCCAGCCTTATCAGGACAACTCCAGGCGTCCGCTGAACAAGGACTTCGTCCTCAACGCCGAACGTTACCAAGGTGCCAGCGTATTGCTGGCCCGCGAGAACTTCGGTTGCGGCTCCAGCCGTGAACACGCGCCGTGGGCGCTGGAAGAGTACGGTTTCCGCAGCATCATCGCGCCGAGCTATGCCGACATCTTCTTCAACAACAGCTTCAAGAACGGCTTGCTGCCGATCATCTTGAGCGATGCCGAAGTCGATGAGCTGTTCCAGCAGGTCGAGGCCAATCCGGGCTATCAATTGCAGGTCGATCTGCAAGCCCAGACCGTGACCCGACCTGATGGCAAGGTGTTGAGCTTCGAAATCGATGCCTTCCGCAAACACTGCCTGCTCAACGGCCTGGACGATATCGGCCTGACCTTGCAGGACCATGAGGCAATTGCGACGTTTGAGGCCAAGCACCGGGCGAGCCAGCCTTGGTTGTTTCGCGACGCTTGATTTTGCGTTAGGCGTAATGACGCCATCGCGAGCAAGCTCGCTCCCACACTGGATTTGCGGCGTAAACAAAACCTGTGGGAGCGAGCTTGCTCGCGATGAGGCCAGAACAGACACCCCAAGACTCACCCCCAAAAGGAAGTCCCCATGACCAGCACCGCCCAGCACACCCAGGTAGTCCAGAAGCAATTCGGTGAACAGGCCTCGGCCTACCTGAGCAGCGCCGTACACGCTCAAGGCACTGAATTCGCGCTGCTACAGGCCGAGCTGGCCGGGCAGGGTGATGCCAGGGTCCTGGATCTGGGCTGCGGCGCCGGTCACGTGAGTTTTCACGTAGCCTCATTGGTGAAAGAAGTGGTGGCCTACGACCTGTCGCAGCAGATGCTCGACGTGGTGACCGCTGCCGCCGTCGATCGTGGTTTGAGCAACGTGTCCACGGTCAACGGTGCCGCCGAGCGCCTGCCGTTCGCCGATGGCGAATTCGATTTCGTCTTCAGCCGTTATTCGGCGCACCATTGGAGCGATCTCGGCGTGGCGTTGCGGGAAGTGCGCCGGGTGTTGAAACCGGGCGGTGTGGCGGCGTTCGTCGACGTATTGTCACCGGGTAGCCCGCTGTTCGACACTTACCTGCAAAGCGTCGAAGTGCTGCGCGACACCAGCCATGTGCGCGATTATTCCGCCGGCGAGTGGTTGCGCCAGGTCAGCGAGGCGGGGCTGCACACCCGCAGTACCACTCGTCAGCGCCTGCGTCTGGAGTACGACAGCTGGGTCGAGCGCATGCGCACACCTGAAGTGATGCGCGCGGCGATCCGCGCGTTGCAGCAGTCGATGGGCAATGAAGTACGCGAATATTTCGAAATTGAGGCCGATGGTTCGTTCAGTACCGATGTATTGGTGCTGATGGCTGAACGATAAGCTCTGAAAGAAGAGCGCCGAACGATAGACTTTTTCCGGGAGCGTCCAAGGGCGCACCGACTGATGACATGAGGAACGCATGAGCAAGCAGATTCTGATTCTCCCAGGTGACGGTATTGGCCCGGAAATCATGGCCGAAGCGGTCAAGGTGCTGGAGCTGGCCAGCGACAAGTTCGCCCTGGGCTTCGAGCTGAGCCACGACGTGATCGGCGGCGCTGCCATCGACAAGCACGGCGTGCCGCTGGCCGACGAGACCCTGGAGCGTGCCCGCGCGGCCGACGCCGTGTTGCTGGGTGCCGTTGGCGGCCCGAAATGGGATGCCATCGAACGTGACATCCGCCCTGAGCGCGGCCTGCTGAAAATCCGTGCGCAACTGGGCCTGTTCGGCAACCTGCGCCCGGCGATCCTGTACCCGCAATTGGCCGAGGCTTCCAGCCTGAAGCCGGAAATCGTGGCCGGCCTGGACATCCTGATCGTCCGTGAGCTGACCGGCGGCATCTACTTCGGCGCGCCACGCGGTACCCGTACCCTGGAAAACGGCGAGCGTCAGTCCTATGACACCCTGCCGTACAGCGAAAGCGAAATTCGTCGTATCGCCCGTGTCGGTTTCGACATGGCCATGGTCCGTGGCAAGAAGCTGTGCTCGGTGGACAAGGCCAACGTACTGGCCTCCAGCCAGCTGTGGCGTGAAGTGGTCGAACAAGTGGCCAAGGATTATCCTGAAGTCGAACTGAGCCACATGTACGTCGACAACGCCGCGATGCAGCTGGTGCGCGCACCGAAGCAGTTCGACGTGATCGTCACCGACAACATGTTCGGCGACATCCTGTCCGACCAGGCCTCGATGCTCACCGGTTCCATCGGCATGCTGCCGTCGGCGTCCCTGGACACCAACAACAAAGGCATGTACGAGCCGTGCCACGGTTCGGCGCCGGACATCGCGGGCAAGGGCATCGCCAACCCGTTGGCGACCATTTTGTCGGTGTCGATGATGCTGCGTTACAGCTTCAACCAGCAGGCCGCGGCCGATGCCATCGAGAAAGCCGTCAGCCTGGTGCTGGATCAGGGCTTGCGCACCGGCGACATCTGGTCGGCAGGTTGCACTAAAGTCGGTACGCAGGAAATGGGTGACGCAGTAGTCGCCGCGCTGCGGAATCTGTAATCTCTCGGGCCCGCTGCCAAATTCAAGACAAGGCAGCGGCCCACATTTCAAGAAGGTGTAGTTGCGATGAAACGTGTAGGTCTGATCGGTTGGCGCGGTATGGTCGGTTCCGTGCTCATGCAGCGGATGCTGGAAGAGCAGGATTTCGATCTTATCGAGCCGGTGTTTTTCACCACTTCCAATGTCGGTGGCCAAGGCCCGTCCGTGGGCAAGGACATTGCTCCGCTCAAGGACGCTTACAGCATTGAAGAGCTGAAAACCCTCGACGTGATTCTGACCTGCCAGGGTGGCGACTACACCAGCGAAGTCTTCCCCAAGCTGCGTGAAGCCGGCTGGCAGGGTTACTGGATCGACGCCGCTTCCAGCCTGCGCATGCAGGATGACGCGGTGATCGTTCTGGACCCGGTCAACCGCAAGGTGATCGACCAGCAGCTGGACGCGGGCACCAAGAACTACATCGGCGGCAACTGCACCGTCAGCCTGATGCTGATGGGTCTGGGTGGCCTGTTCGAAGCCGGTCTGGTGGAGTGGATGAGCGCCATGACCTATCAGGCGGCCTCCGGTGCCGGCGCGCAGAACATGCGTGAACTGATCAAGCAGATGGGCGCGACCCACGCCGCTGTTGCCGATCAACTGGCCGATCCGGCCAGCGCGATCCTCGACATCGACCGTCGTGTTGCCGAAGCCATGCGCAGCGACGCGTACCCGACCGAAAACTTCGGCGTACCGCTGGCCGGCAGCCTGATCCCGTGGATCGACAAGGAACTGCCGAACGGCCAGAGCCGCGAAGAGTGGAAGGCCCAGGCCGAGACCAACAAGATCCTTGGTCGCTTCAAGAGCCCGATCCCGGTCGATGGCATCTGCGTACGCATTGGCGCCATGCGCTGCCACAGCCAGGCGCTGACCATCAAGCTGAACAAAGACGTGCCGATCGCTGATATCGAAGGGCTGATCAGCCAGCACAACCCTTGGGTCAAGCTGGTACCGAACAGCCGTGAGACCAGCATTCAGGAGCTGAGCCCGAACAAGGTCACCGGCACCCTGAACATCCCGGTTGGACGTCTGCGCAAGCTGAACATGGGTTCGCAGTTCGTCGGCGCGTTCACTGTTGGCGACCAGTTGCTGTGGGGCGCGGCCGAACCGCTGCGCCGCATGCTGCGGATCCTGCTCGAGCGTTGATCGGTTGATGCAATGAAAGAACCCGTGCCTTGAGAGAGGTGCGGGTTTTTTTATGGTTATCTGCTTTGGGTGATCTGCTGTCTGAACGGGCGCCATCGTCGGAGCGCCGCCCGGAGCAAGCTCGCTCCCACAGTGAGTTGGAGTTGAATAGATATTTTGTGTACACCATCAATCCCTGTGGGAGCGAGCTTGCTCGCGATGGGGGCAGGTCAGGCACCACAGAATTGCCTGCATGCCACCCACCCGGTAAAGTGCCGCTCCCCCCGTTTCGCCAGAGGTAAAACCCATGAGCCAGTCCATTGATATTGCCGTGATCGGCGCCACCGGTACTGTCGGCGAAACGCTCGTGCAGATTCTCGAAGAGCGTGATTTCCCGATCGGCACCCTTCATCTGTTGGCCAGCAGCGAATCGGCCGGCAGTTCCGTACCGTTTCGCGGCAAGAACGTACGGGTGCGGGACGTCGATGAGTTCGACTTCAGCAAGGTACAGCTTGGGTTTTTTGCGGCCGGCCCGGCGGTTTCGTTGAGTTTTGCTTCCCGCGCGATCGATGCCGGATGCTCGGTGATCGATCTTTCCGGTGCCTTGCCGGCCGAAAAGGCGCCGCAGGTCGTGCCTGAGGCCAACGCTCAGGTGTTGGCCGGCTTGAAAAAACCGTTTCAGGTCAGCAGTCCAAGTCCGTCGGCCACTACGCTGGCGGTGGTGCTCGCGCCGCTGATGGATTTGCTCGATTTGCAGCGCATCAGCCTGACCGCCAGCCTGGCGGTATCGGCCCAGGGCCGCGAAGCCGTGAGCGAGCTCGCCCGGCAAACCGCCGAACTGCTGAATGTGCGGCCGCTGGAGCCGAAATTCTTTGATCGGCAGATGGCCTTCAACCTGTTGGCCCAGGTCGGCAAACCGGATGAGCAAGGTCATACATTGCTGGAAAAACGCCTGGTGCGTGAACTGCGCCAGGTCATGGCGCTGCCTGCATTGAAGATTTCCGTCACTTGCATTCAAGCCCCGGTGTTTTTTGGCGATAGCTATAGCGTGACCCTGCAGTCCGCGAATGAAATCGACCTGGCGAAAATCAATGTGGCCCTGGAAGACGCACCCGGCATCGAGCTGGTGGAAGCCGGCGATTACCCGACCCCGGTGGGCGATGCGGTAGGGCAGGATGTGGTCTACGTCGGTCGGGTTCGCCTGGGTATCGACGACCCGTCGGAACTTAATCTGTGGCTGACGTCAGATAACGTACGCAAAGGCGCGGCGCTCAACGCTGTGCAGCTGGCCGAGTTGTTGCTTAAAGACCTGCTGTAAAAGATACTTTGCAACAATTTGTCGAATGATTCCGCGCGTGCCTATGCTTGCCGGAGTGCTGAAGGCAGAGCCACTCTGTGGGGCTTTGCCGGGCATCAATGAAATGACCGCGCGCGACGACCCTCGCCGTTGCGCGCAATGCCTTACGGCAGCGGCTATCAATACCTTCTCGCTGGCCGAGGAATGTTCAAACTAAGGATGAGCTAATGGTTCAAGTTCGCAAACTGGTGTTAGCAATAGCGGCCGCCTCGGCGCTGTCCTCCGGTATGGCGCATGCCCTCGGGCTCGGGGAGTTGACCCTGAAATCGACGCTCAACCAGCCGCTGGTAGCGGAAATCGAGCTGCTCGATGTCAAGGATCTCACCGCCGCCGAAGTGGTGCCGAGCCTGGCCTCACCAGACGATTTCGCCAAGGCCGGTGTCGACCGCCAGGCGTTTCTCAACGACTTGACCTTCACCCCGGTGCTTAACGCCAGCGGCAAAAGCATCCTGCGCGTGACCTCCAGCAAGCCACTCTCCGAACCCATGGTGAAGTTCCTGGTTCAGGTCATGTGGCCGAACGGTCGTTTGCTGCGCGACTACAGTGTATTGCTCGATCCGTCCAAATTCTCGCCGCAAACCGCTGAAGCGGCTGCGCAACCAACGTCAACGGTTGCCGCGCCCGTCACCGGTGCGACCAAAGCGTCCCAATACACCACCACACCGCGCGATACCCTGTGGGAAATCGCCGCGAAGGCGCGTAATGGCGGTTCGATCCAGCAAACCATGCTCGCCATCCAGGCGCTGAACCCGGACGCCTTCATTGACGGCAATATCAACCGCTTGAAAACCGGCCAGGTGCTGCGCCTGCCGGACCAGGTGCAGAGCGCGGGCCTGCCGCAAGCCAAGGCCATTGCCGAAGTGGCTGCACAGAACACCGCATGGCGCCAGGGGCGTCGCTACGTGGCCAAACCCGGGGCAGGGCAGCAACAGCTCGACGCTACCAATCGCGCTCGCACCGATGGTGCGCCCGCTCAAGCGGCCACCGACAAACTGAGCCTGGTTTCTGCCGAGTCCGGCAAGAACCGTGGCAAAGGGGCCGCTGGAGATGCCACGGCCCTCAGCAACAAGCTGGCGATGACCCAGGAAAGCCTCGATACCAGTCGTCGTGATAACGCCGAACTGAAAAGTCGCATGACCGACCTGCAAAGCCAGGTGGACAAGCTGCAGCGCCTGATCGAGTTGAAGAACAATCAACTGGCCAAGTTGCAAACCGAGGGCGCTGCGGGTGCGCCAGCGGCTGCGACAGCTCCGGCGATGTCGGCCGAGCTGGCTGCCAACCCGGCAGCGCCTGCTGCGGCTGAAGCTGCAGCAGTGGTCACCGCGCCAGAGGCAACTGCGGCAGCATCCGACGATCAGAAATTCAATGAGTTGCTGAGCAATCCGGTGCTGCTGGGCCTGGTGGGTGGCGGTGCGGTGGTTCTGCTGCTCTTGCTGCTGTTGCTGGCGCGCCGCCGCAAAGCCCGGCAAGAAGCCGAAAAGCATATGCGCATGGCCCGTGCCTTGGCTGAAGAACAGCCGTTCTCGGCCGATTTCGACTTGCCGGACACCAGCTTCGAAGGCCTGGAAGTTCCATCGCCGAGCGTGAAGCTGGCGACTGCCCCGACGCCTGCTCCCGCGCCAGCGCCGGTGGTTGCCCCGGTCGTGATGACCACGCCGATCGCCGCGCCATTGGTGGCGCCGGCTGCCGAGCGTTCCGACGATGTGCTGGGCCAGGCTCAGTCGCACATCAATGCCGGTCGCCTGAACCAGGCTGCCGCGTTGCTGGAGGACGGCGTCAAGCAAGAGCCGAAGCGCAGCGACTTGCGCTTGAAACTGATGGAAGTCTACGGCCAGCAAGGCGACCGCGATGCGTTCGTCGGCCAGGAGCGTCAGTTGGTGGCCAATGGCGACAACTTCGCCCAGGTTGAAAAGCTCAAAAGCCGCTTCCCGGCCATGGCGCTGGTGGCTGCCGGTGGCATCGCCGCAGCCGCCGTTGCTGCCGAGCTGGATGCGCAATACGTCAAGGACCTGTTGCTCGATGAGCCGCAAGCACCGGCGCCAGAGCCGTTCGAGGATGACCTCGACAGCGCCTTCGACCTGAGCCTGGATGATCTGGACGCGATCACGCCTGTGGCGCCTGCGCCTGCACCTGTGCCGGAGCCTGAAGTGACGGCGCTGGCAGACCTGGACGAATTCCCGCTGGACGACGATCTGAGTTTTGAGTCGGTGTTGCAGCAGCAGACTGAAATCAAGGAAAACCTCGATGATCTGTCGGACTTCGACCTGGACCTGGACCTCGGTGCAGAACCGTTGCCGGCGATACTGGCTGAAGACGATTTCCTGCTGGATCTGGACGAAGGCGTGAAGGATTTTCCGGTCGCTGAAACCCCGGCTGTTCCTGAGGTCGCGCTGGATGACCTGGAATTGCCGGCCGATTTCGATCTGTCGCTGGCCGACGAAATGGACGCACCGGATGCGTTCGCGGCTGAGCTGGATGATGTCAACGCCGAGCTGGAGAGCCTGTCCAGCAGCATCGGCGAACCGACCTTCACCGAAGCAGATGCCGCGCTGGGCGACGATGATGACTTCGACTTCCTCTCGGGTACTGACGAAGCCGCTACCAAGCTCGATCTGGCTCAGGCCTATATCGACATGGGCGACAGCGATGGCGCTCGCGACATCCTCAATGAGGTGGTGAGCGAAGGCAGTGTCGAGCAGAAGAGCGAAGCCGAGGAAATGCTTTCGCGCCTGGCTTGAGTGATCGGTAGGTTGTAAAAAAAGCGGCAGCCCATTGAGGCTGCCGTTTTTGTTTGGCCGGTGATGCGTTGGTGTCTGCGAAATTGCTATCGCGGGCAAGCCCGCTCCCACAGGTTATGTGGGCGACATAAATCACTGTAGGAGCGGGCTTGCCCGCGAAAGGGCCGGAACAGTCAAAGGAGATCTCTCTGGCATCCCCGCCCGGCGGCCTTATAATGCCCGCCTTTGGTACATCAGCAGGCTGTCTCTCCTTGGCAAATATAGATAACCCGGCCGCCGAAATGGCAGCCGACGGCTTTTTCCGGATCGCGCTGGGCGTCGAATACAAGGGCTCGCGCTACCGCGGCTGGCAGCGCCAGGCGTCCGGGGTGCTGACCGTGCAGGAAACCCTCGAAAACGCCTTGTCCAAAGTCGCCGACTCACCCGTTTCGCTGATGTGCGCCGGGCGTACCGACGCCGGGGTGCATGCCTGCGGACAGGTGGTGCATTTCGACACCCAGGTCGAGCGTTCGATGAAGGCCTGGACCATGGGCGCCAACATCAACTTGCCCCACGACGTCAGTGTCAGTTGGGCCAAGGTCATGCCGGCGCATTTCCATGCACGGTTCAAGGCCATCGCCCGGCGTTATCGCTACGTGATCTACAACGATCAGATCCGCCCGGCGCACCTTAACGAAGAAGTGACCTGGAACCACCGTCCGCTGGACGTCGAGCGCATGGCCGAGGCCGCCCAGTACCTGCTCGGCACCCATGATTTCAGCGCGTTTCGCGCCGGTCAGTGCCAGGCCAAGTCACCGATCAAGGAACTGCATCATCTGCGCGTCACCCGTCACGGCAAGATGATCGTGCTGGATATTCGTGCCAGCGCCTTCCTGCATCACATGGTGCGCAACATTGCCGGCGTGCTGATGACCATCGGCGCCGGAGAGCGTCCGGTGGAGTGGATGAAAGAGGTGCTGGAGAGCCGGATTCGGCGGACCGGTGGCGTGACGGCGCATCCGTTCGGGTTGTATCTGGTGCAGGTCGAGTACCGTGACGAGTTCCAATTGCCCGAGCGTTACATCGGTCCACACTTCCTGACCGGTTTCTCGGAACTTGGCGGCTGACGCCCTCGAATGCTTTTGTTACCATCCGGGACTTTCCCGGATTTGTCTTGGAGTTGTGTCGACATGTCAGCCGTTCGCAGCAAGATCTGTGGGATTACCCGCATGGAAGATGCGTTGGCAGCCGTCGAGGCCGGGGCGGATGCCATCGGATTCGTGTTCTACGCCAAAAGCCCTCGCGCGGTGACGTTCCAGCAGGCGCGCTCGATCATCAAGGCGCTGCCGCCGTTCGTGACCACCGTGGGCTTGTTCGTCAATGCGAGCCGTTGCGAATTGGGTGAAATTCTCGACGCGGTGCCCCTGGACCTGCTGCAATTTCACGGCGATGAAAGCGCGGCCGAGTGCGAAGGTTGGCATCGCCCGTACATCAAGGCGCTGCGGGTCAAGGCGGGTGATGACATCGCCGCGGCCTGTGATGCCTATGCCAGTGCCAGCGGCATCTTGCTCGATACCTATGTCGAAGGCGTTCCCGGAGGAACCGGTGAGGCATTTGACTGGTCACTGATACCGCAAGGCCTGAGCAAGCCGATCATTCTGGCGGGCGGTCTGACGCCGGGCAACGTCGCCGAAGCGGTTGCGCGCGTTCGACCTTACGCCGTGGATGTCAGCGGCGGGGTAGAGGCGAGCAAGGGCATCAAGGATCACGCAAAGATTCAGGCATTTATCAAAGCGGTACGCGGTAGCACCTGTTGATGTGACGGCTGGCAGACTGCCGCCGTCCACTGCACTGTAAAAAGCGGATGCACTGCACACAGCAGGCAGATCCGAGGGTTTGTGGTTGCACGCAGGTCATGTTTCGCGCTGACCGTGGCAGTCCATCGACCGTCGCCGCACACATGAATTTAGCGCTAGGGCATACACGGGGCCGCGAACCAGAGCGTTCGGGCCGCCGGTACTGGAGAAAGAAAGCATGAGCAACTGGTTAGTAGACAAACTGATCCCTTCGATCATGCGTTCCGAGGTCAAGAAGAGCTCGGTGCCTGAAGGTCTTTGGCACAAATGCCCGTCTTGCGAGGCTGTGCTTTATCGCCCGGAATTGGAAAAGACCCTGGACGTTTGCCCCAAGTGCAATCATCACATGCGTATCGGCGCCCGCGCCCGTATCGACATCTTCCTCGACGTTGAAGGCCGTACCGAGCTGGGTGCAGACCTGGAACCGGTTGACCGTCTGAAATTCCGCGACGGCAAGAAGTACAAGGACCGCCTGACCGCTGCACAAAAGCAGACCGGCGAAAAAGACGCGCTGGTTTCCATGAGCGGCACTTTGCTGGGCATGCCGGTCGTGGTTTCGGCGTTCGAGTTTTCCTTCATGGGCGGTTCGATGGGCGCCATCGTCGGTGAGCGTTTCGTTCGTGCCGCCAACTACGCCCTGGAAAAACGTTGCCCGATGATCTGCTTCGCCGCTTCCGGCGGTGCGCGGATGCAGGAAGCGCTGATTTCCCTGATGCAAATGGCCAAGACCTCTGCGGTGCTGGCGCGTCTGCGTGAAGAAGGCATCCCGTTCATCTCTGTGCTGACCGATCCGGTCTACGGCGGCGTTTCCGCCAGTCTGGCGATGCTGGGCGACGTGATTGTCGGTGAGCCGAAGGCGTTGATCGGTTTTGCCGGTCCGCGTGTGATCGAGCAAACCGTGCGTGAAAAACTGCCGGAAGGCTTCCAGCGCAGCGAGTTCCTGCTGGAGCACGGTGCCATCGACATGATCATCGATCGTCAGGAGCTGCGTCCGCGTCTGGGCAATCTGTTGGCGCAAATGATGGGGCTGCCGACGCCGACGTTCGTTGCTGCACCCATCGAGCCGATCGTGGTTCCGCCGGTGCCAGCCAGCCTATGATCGAACGTACCCTTGGCGAATGGCTCGCCTACCTCGAGCAGTTGCACCCTTCGGCCATCGACATGGGCCTGGAGCGGTCGCAGCAGGTAGCGTCCCGCATGGGACTGGGCAAGCCGGCGCCTCGGGTGATTACGGTCACCGGGACCAACGGCAAGGGTTCCACCTGTGCGTTCGTGGCGTCCTTGCTGCGAGCCCAGGGCTTGAGCGTGGGGGTTTACAACTCCCCACACCTGCTGCGTTACAACGAGCGGGTGCAGCTCAATGGTGTCGAAGCCACGGACGCCGAGCTGTGCGAGGCCTTTGCTGCGGTAGAGGCCGGGCGCGCTGATACTTCCCTGACATACTTCGAAATGGGCACCCTGGCGGCGTTCTGGCTGTTCCAGCGCTCAGGGCTCGATGCGGTGGTGCTGGAAGTCGGTCTGGGCGGTCGGTTGGACACGGTCAACGTGGTGGACGCCGATGTGGCGCTGGTCACCAGTATTGGCGTCGATCATGCGGATTACCTCGGTGATACCCGTGAGTCCGTGGCCTTCGAGAAGGCCGGTATTTTCCGTCAGGGCGCGCCTGCGCTCTGCGGCGATCTGAATCCTCCACAGCCGTTGCTGGACAAGGCGCGCGAGCTCAAATGCCCGTTTTTCCTGCGTGGGCGCGATTTTGATCTCGGCGTCACCGATCACAACTGGCAGTGGCGTGGTGTCGATGCGCAAGGGCGTGCGGTTGAACTGCGCGACCTGCCACTGCTCGATCTGCCGATGGAAAACGCTGCGCTGGCGTTGCAGGCGTACCTGCTGCTCGGCTTGCCTTGGGTGGATGCGCAGATTATCGAGGCGCTGCGGGCAACGAAGGTGGTCGGTCGTCTGGATCGCCGTGAGTTCGAGTGGCAAGGCAAGCGCTTGAATCTATTGCTGGATGTGGGGCATAACCCGCATGCGGCGGAGTATCTGGCGCGTCGCTTGGCCAGTCGTCCGCCGGTCGGCAAGCGTCTGGCGGTGTTCGGTCTGCTGGCGGACAAGGATCTGGATGGTGTTGTCGGCGAATTGAATGCTAGTGTCCAGCACTGGGCCGTAGCACCTCTGGATTCGCCTCGGGCGCGTCCGGTTGCGGATTTGCACGAGGCGTTGCAAGGTCTTGGTGCGTCGGTCACGCCCTACGAAAGTGTAGCGGCCGCCCTGGAAGGGCAGTGCGCGCAGGCCACGAGCAACGACGAAATCCTGTTGTTCGGATCATTTTATTGTGTCGCCGAGGCCCTTGAATGGCTGGCCCGGCGCTCCACGGAGGACGCGGCGAATGGCATTGCTGGATAAGGCATACAAGCAGCGCATGGTTGGCGCCCTGGTGTTGGTCGCGCTGGCGGTGATTTTTCTGCCGATGCTGTTTTCCCGCCAGGACGAACAGCGCCGGGTGACGGTCGAAGCGCCTGCGGCTCCGCAGGCGCCTGTGATGCCCCAGGTACAGGTCGAGCCCGTGGTGGTGCCCGAGCCGCAAGCCTTGCCTCAGGAGCCTGTGCCGAGCGATGAGGAAATCGCCCAGCAGGAATCGGCGGTGCCAACTGCGCCGGTGGTTCCAGCGCATGCGGCTCCAACGCCAGCGGCCAAACCGGCTGCGCCCGCGCCGGTCCCGGCTTTGGCGGCCAAGCCTGCGACAGCGCCTGCCCAGCCGATCACGGCGGCACCGGGCAAGCCGGACACCACGCAAAGCCGTGTCGATGCCAATGGCTTGTCTGTCAGTTGGTCGGTGCAACTGGCCAGCCTGTCGAGTCGTGAAAGCGCGGAAAAGCTTCAGAAAACCCTGCGCAGCCAGGGTTACAACGCCTACATTCGTACCGCCGACGGCAAAAACCGGGTGTTTGTCGGGCCGCTGATCGAGCGTGCCGAAGCCGACCGGCTGCGTGACTTGCTGAACCGCCAGCAGAACCTCAAGGGTTTTGTCGTGCGCTTTCAACCGGAACGTGGCTAAAACTATCGCCCCGATATGAAATGCACAGACAATCGCAGCTTACCGATAAGCACGGGCTCTGCTAAAATGCGCCGCCTTATCCGTCTGTAGGCTGCACTGTGCCATTTACCTGGGTTGACTGGGCGATCGTTGCAATCGTCGCCATCTCCGCATTGATCAGTCTGAGCCGCGGCTTCGTCAAAGAAGCATTGTCGCTGCTGACCTGGATCATCGCAGGAGTCGTTGCCTGGATGTTCGGTGGCTCACTGTCCGAGTACCTCGGCGGGTACATTCAAACGCCATCGGCTCGTATAATCACGGGCTGTGGCATCATGTTTGTCGCCACTTTAATCGTAGGCGCAATGATCAATTATCTTATCGGCGAACTGGTTCGCGTCACCGGGCTCTCCGGGACCGACCGATTCCTCGGCATGGCCTTCGGCGCCGCGCGTGGCGGGTTGCTGGTGGTTATCGCCGTCGGGCTGTTGAGCCTGGGGCCGGTACAGCAGGACGGGTGGTGGAAAGAGTCACAGCTCGTGCCAAAATTTTTATTGGTCGCCGACTGGTCCAAAAACCTGATCCTCGGGTGGAGCAGTCAGTGGCTTGCCAGCGGAATCAGCGTACCCGCTGATATTCCGTTCAAGGAGCACCTCTTGCCGATGGCCAAAACGCCTCAGTGAGTTGTGTTCAGTTCAGATCCATTAAGTAGGGGTTGCGTCGCATGTGTGGCATCGTCGGTATCGTCGGTAAGTCGAACGTCAATCAGGCGCTGTATGACGCGCTAACCGTCCTCCAGCACCGCGGCCAGGACGCTGCCGGTATCGTTACCAGCCATGATGGCCGGTTATTCCTGCGCAAGGACAACGGCCTGGTGCGTGACGTGTTCCATCAGCGTCACATGCAGCGTCTGGTCGGTCACATGGGTATTGGCCATGTGCGCTACCCGACCGCGGGCAGCTCGACCTCGGCCGAAGCTCAACCGTTTTACGTCAACTCGCCTTACGGCATTACCCTGGCGCACAACGGTAACCTGACCAACGTTGAACAACTGGCCAAGGAGATTTACGAATCTGACCTGCGCCACGTCAACACCAGCTCCGATTCGGAAGTGCTGCTCAACGTGTTCGCGCACGAACTGGCCCAGCGCGGCAAGTTGCAGCCAACCGAAGAAGACGTGTTCGCCGCCGTGACTGACGTGCACAACCGTTGTGTCGGTGGCTACGCCGTCGTGGCGATGGTGACCGGCTACGGCATCGTCGGTTTCCGCGACCCGCACGGCATCCGCCCGATCGTGTTCGGCCAGCGTCACACCGACGAAGGTGTCGAGTACATGATCGCCTCCGAAAGCGTTTCCCTGGACGTGCTCGGCTTCACCCTGATTCGCGACCTGGCACCGGGCGAAGCGGTCTACATCACTGAAGACGGCAAGCTGCACACCCGTCAGTGCGCGACCAACCCGTCGTTGACTCCATGCATTTTCGAACATGTGTACCTGGCGCGTCCGGATTCGATCATCGACGGCGTGTCGGTCTACAAGGCCCGCCTGCGCATGGGTGAGAAACTGGCCGAGAAGATCCTGCGCGAGCGTCCGGATCACGATATCGACGTGGTCATCCCGATCCCGGACACCAGCCGCACTGCGGCCCTGGAACTGGCGAACCACTTGGGCGTGAAGTTCCGCGAAGGCTTCGTGAAGAACCGCTACATCGGCCGGACCTTCATCATGCCGGGCCAGGCCGCGCGGAAAAAATCCGTACGCCAGAAGCTCAATGCCATCGAACTGGAATTCCGCGGCAAGAACGTGATGCTGGTGGACGACTCCATCGTTCGCGGCACCACCTGCAAGCAGATCATCCAGATGGCTCGCGAAGCAGGCGCCAAGAACGTCTACTTCTGCTCCGCAGCGCCAGCGGTGCGTTTCCCGAACGTCTATGGCATCGACATGCCGAGCGCCCACGAACTGATCGCGCATAACCGTTCGACCCAGGACGTAGCAGACCTGATCGGCGCTGACTGGTTGATCTATCAGGACTTGCCTGACTTGATCGAAGCGGTCGGTGGCGGCAAGATCAAGATCGACAAGTTCGATTGCGCGGTGTTCGATGGCCAGTACGTCACCGGCGACGTCGACGAGGCTTACCTGAACAAGATCGAGCAGGCACGCAACGATGCCTCCAAGGTCAAGACGCAGGCAGTCAGTGCGATCATCGATCTGTACAACAACTGAGTTTCTACCGGCCCTGAGGGGCCGGTTTTGTATCTGGCAAAAAGAACTTCATCTATCAAGAGCAGGGCAAGGAGTGACAGCATGAGTCAGGAATGGGATGCCGGTCGGCTGGACAGCGACCTCGAAGGTGTAGCGTTCGATACCCTGGCCGTACGCGCCGGTCAGCACCGTACGCCGGAAGGCGAACACGGTGATCCGATGTTCTTCACCTCCAGCTACGTGTTCCGTACCGCCGCCGACGCCGCTGCGCGCTTCGCTGGCGAAGTGCCGGGCAATGTTTATTCGCGCTACACCAACCCGACCGTGCGCGCGTTCGAAGAGCGCATCGCCGCGCTGGAAAGCGCCGAGCAGGCCGTGGCGACCGCCACCGGCATGGCGGCCATCATGGCCGTGGTGATGAGCCTGTGCAGCGCCGGTGATCATGTGCTGGTGTCGCGCAGCGTATTCGGCTCGACCATCAGCCTGTTCGAGAAGTACTTCAAGCGTTTCGGTATCGAAGTCGATTACGTGGCCCTGGCGGACTTGTCCGGTTGGGATGCAGCGATCAAATCCAACACCAAATTGCTGTTCGTCGAGTCGCCGTCCAATCCGCTGGCCGAATTGGTAGATATCGCCGAACTGTCGAAAATCGCACACGCCAAAGGCGCGATGCTGGTGGTCGACAACTGCTTCTGCACCCCGGCCTTGCAGCAGCCGCTGAAAATGGGCGCGGACATCGTCGTGCACTCGGCCACCAAGTTCATCGACGGCCAAGGCCGTTGCATGGGCGGCGTGGTTGCCGGTCGCAGCGAGCAGATGAAGGAAGTGGTGGGTTTCCTGCGTACCGCCGGCCCGACCCTGAGCCCGTTCAATGCGTGGATCTTCCTCAAGGGCCTGGAAACCCTGAACCTGCGGATGAAGGCCCATTGCGCCAACGCCCAGCAACTGGCCGAGTGGCTGGAGCAGCAGGAAGGCATCGAGAAAGTCCATTACGCCGGCCTCAAGAGCCATCCGCAGCACGAACTGGCGCTGCGCCAGCAGAAGGGTTTTGGTGCGGTCGTCAGTTTTGAGGTGAAGGGCGGCAAAGAGGGCGCCTGGCGCTTTATCGATGCCACGCGCCTGATTTCGATCACCGCCAACCTGGGCGACAGCAAAACCACCATCACCCATCCGAGCACCACGTCCCATGGCCGCCTGGCGCCGCAGGAGCGTGAAGCGGCGGGTATTCGTGACAGCCTGATCCGCATTGCGGTCGGTCTGGAAGACGTGGCGGACCTGCAAGCCGATCTGGCGCGCGGCCTGGCTGCGTTGTGATCGACTTGTCTGCGCCGATCGCAGGCTCAAATGGCCGCGTAGCGCTGGTGACCGGTGCTGCGCGGGGCATTGGCCTGGGGATCTCGGCCTGGCTGCTCAGCGAAGGCTGGCAAGTCGTGCTGACGGATCTGGACCGCGAGCGCGGCTCGAAAGTGGCGAAAGTGCTGGGTGACAACGCCTGGTTCATCGCCATGGATGTCTCGAATGAAGGGCAGGTCGCGCTGGGGGTGGCCGAGGTGCTCGGCCAGTTCGGGCGCCTGGATGCGCTGGTCTGCAATGCCGCGGTTGCCGATCCGCATAACATCACCCTGGAAAGCCTCGATCTGGCTCACTGGAATCGGGTGTTGGCGGTGAACCTCAGCGGGCCGATGTTGCTGGCCAAGCACTGTGCGCCGTACCTGCGCGCTCATGGCGGTGCCATCGTCAATCTGGCCTCGACCCGCGCCGGGCAGTCGGAACCCGACACAGAGGCCTATGCGGCGAGCAAGGGTGGTTTGTTGGCTCTGACCCATGCACTTGCAATCAGTCTTGGCCCGGAGATCCGGGTCAATGCCGTCAGCCCTGGCTGGATCGACGCGCGCGATCCTTCGGTGCGGCGTGCCGAACCCTTGACCGAAGCCGATCATGCCCAGCATCCGGCGGGCAGGGTAGGGACGGTCGAGGATGTCGCGGCGATGGTGGCCTGGCTGCTGTCGAGAAATGCCGGGTTTGTCACCGGCCAGGAATTCGTGGTCGATGGCGGCATGACCAAGAAGATGATTTACAGCGAGTGATGGGGGCAGGGTGCGGTCTTCAGCATTTGATGTTGAATGTGCTGCCCTCATCGCGAGCAAGCTCGCTCCCACAGAGGGAGAGAGCATGCTTTTAACTGTGGGAGCGAGCTTGCTCGCGATGGCGGACTGATGGTTGCCGACATTGGCCGGAATGAAATGATTTTGTCTTTTTCAGAAAAACTTCAATCCTGCTATTGACTTAGGTTCGCTACCTGCGTAAATTTCGCGGCCTCGGAGATGCAAACGGGTGATTAGCTCAGCTGGGAGAGCGTCTGCCTTACAAGCAGAATGTCGGCGGTTCGATCCCGTCATCACCCACCACTCCCGAGATACTTGCGAAAGCAAGAGGTAGGCTGAAATGCCTCCACCGACGCGCAGCGGTAGTTCAGTCGGTTAGAATACCGGCCTGTCACGCCG